>NZ_QSBB01000039.1:0-15153 GCF_003465595.1 Collinsella sp. AF05-9 | reverse complement strand
ACCGCCTCGCGGTGACATCGTTTTTATGTCAACCTTGGTCTAACAGAGCCAATAGATTTGCCCCTAATCATACAAAAATTGGCAGATAGCAAAGATTCGCTTAGGTCCCAGAGCCATCGAGCCGGCGCGGTGCCATGCAAAAAGACTGGGGACGCCGCTGATGTTCTCGATTGCCTGGGCGCGCAGGAGCGAGAGGGCGTCGACGGCGTTCATGCAATACCCGACGGTAAAGTTCTATACTGCAAACTCACAGTCGCTTGCCGCAAAGTGAAGCGCGATTGGCTATCCCTTTTGTTGGATGAAAAGCCCCGTGTTATTGCAGGGGTGCATACTTGTCTTGCAAGTGCATAGAATCTCGTATAGTGCGAGTAAATAATTGCAGTGTCCGTTATGTGTTTAGCAAAGATATAGTTTGCATAATCCAGCCTAATCTCTGCTCTAATTAAATAAAGTCGCACGTAGATGACGTAAACATGTGTGAGCTGGGCTTCTTTACGCTGAGCGGGTAAAAACGACCGTTCACCGTTAAACTATTTTCAAAATGAATAAAATGAGCGATAAAGAGAATATAAACCTTAATAAACTCGCGTATTGCACGGACGCGGGTTATTAATGGGTTGTAGGCCTTTTACAGAAAGGATTCCAGCAATGTCTAAGCCTCTTGGCAAGCCCGATCGTATTGTCGTCGCCCTTGGCGGCAACGCCCTCGGCAACAACCCCGTCGAGCAGATCGAGGCCGTGAGCAACACCGCCCACGCTCTCCTCGGTCTTATCGAGCAGGGTAATGAGATCATCATCACCCACGGCAACGGCCCGCAGGTCGGCATGATCCAGAACGCCTTCGCCGCTGCCCACGACGCCATCGGTACCCCCGAGATGCCGCTGCCCGAGTGCGGCGCCATGTCCCAGGGCTACATTGGTTATCACCTGCAGCAGGGCATCGGCCGCGAGATGCACAAGCGCTATAAGCGTTGGCACGCCGCCACCGTCGTCACCCAGATCGAGTGCGATCCCGACGATCCCGCGTTCAAGAACCCGACTAAGCCGATCGGCCCCTTCTACACCGAGGAGCAGGCCAAGGAGTTCATGGCCGAGGATCCCTCCAAGGTCTTCGTCGAGGATTCCGGCCGCGGCTGGCGTCGCGTCGTCGCTTCCCCCGATCCCAAGAAGATCGTCGAGGCTGACTCCATCCTCAACCTGCTCGACAACGAGTTCATTGTCATCGCCTGCGGTGGCGGCGGCATCCCCGTCGTCCGCGACTACGAGAACAAGGGCTGCTACAAGGGCGTTCCCGCCGTCATCGACAAGGACCTGGGCGGCGAGCTGCTGGCCGAGGACTGCGACGCCGACGTTCTGTTCCTGCTGACCGCCGTTGAGCATGTCGCCATCAACTTTGGCAAGCCCAACCAGGAGGAGCTCGAGGACCTCACCGCCGACGAGGCCGAGCGTCTGGCCGACGAGGGCCAGTTCGGCAAGGGTTCCATGGAGCCCAAGGTCCGCGCCGCCATCAAGTTTGCCCGCTCCCGCAAGGGCCGCACCTGCATCATCGGCGCCCTGGACAAGGCCGCCGAGACCATGGCCGGTCTCTCCGGTACCCGCATCCACGAGTAGTCTCTACTCTGTTGCCTCTCCCGTGGGCGCCAGGCAAGACGCCCACAAACTAGCCTCTCTTCATGAGCCCCGCAGTCCGCTCCGGCTGCGGGGCTTTTGCTATTCACCTAGTCATTGGGGACGTTCTTAAACGACTAGTCAAACAAGAACGTCCTCAACGACTATTCATTTAAGTCTGTCCCCAATGACTGCGGAAACCCGGCACTTGGGGACGTTCCTTTCCTGCCGGCAGCTTGGGACAGTCCTTAAAGGCCACTGTCGATCAACTGCGGAAAGTGCATCCCAGGATGAACGTCCAAAACGGGATCTAGTTTCCCTTGAGGTCCTCAACGGGAAAATGCATCCCGGAATTTGGCCGAAAAGCGGGATGTTGTTTCCCAAACGGACCGCTAGCGGAAAGCGCATCTCACCATTGAGTTCCAAAGTGGGATGCGCTTTCCGTACCGGCGGTTCCTGGCAATCTGGGACTACTCATTTAAGTCTGTCCCCAATGAGTGTCCCCAATGACTAGTAGTAGGCCCACATGGCTTCGACTTCGTTGAGGACCTCCACCACGCCCCAGCGGCGGGCGCTGCGGCTGGCCGAGTTGGGGTCGTAGACGCCAATCTGGCTGGCATCGTCGATGCCGTAGAGCACGATGTAGTGGCCTACGTTGGTAAACGTACCGGGGCGCACTGCGGCGATAACGGGCGCACCCGAGCGAAGTGCTTGGGTAATCGATTCGCGATCGTTATAGAGCTGTGTTCCGTTGAGCCCCAGCTGCCACGCACCGCCTGTCATAAACGACCACTCGGTGGCACCGGTGGGGGCGTAGTTGCCGGCTTCGGCCAGTGCGCATATATCGACCGGCGTCTTATCGGTATGGCCGGTCTTAAAGATATAGACCATGGTGAGGCAGGTGGGACCGCAAGCGTTTTCGCGAATAGTGCCACCGGCATAGGGCAGCTCCGACCATGCGGGGTCAATTTGGTAGATGTGGGGCATGGTGCCGGCCTGCCATTGCGAGCGTGGGGTCGAGAACGCAAAGGAGTAACCGGGCGCGACGGGAGCTTTAAGCAGCTTGTCCTCGGCAGTGGGCTCAAGACCGGCTGATCCGTGCGAGATACAGGATCCCAAAAACACAAAGACGAGGCAGGCGGCAATGGAGCAAAGCGCAAGGCGTAGGCGGCGGGCTGGAAGTGCGTGGCTTGTGGTGTGCGACGCGGGGCGAGGGGCGGAATTGCCGCGATTGCGTTGAGGTCGCGAAAAGGAGCGCTTAACGTAGTAGTCGGTCGTACGGCAATCGTAGCGGCGTGGCTGCGATGTGTCGATCTGGCGTTGGCGTGCGCTCGTGCTCACGCGGTCTGACTGCTGCACGGTACGGCTTTGTTGCCGAGAAGAAGCCCCGGGCTGCTCTTGGGGGCGCTGCTGGTTGTCGTTGTCGGAGGTGCTTCTGGGCGTTGGTGTGGTACGGCCGGCAAGGCGCACGCTTTGTGGCCGTTGGTCGCCGTCATTGTATCCATATGCCATTCGAATCACCTTGCCTCATGTGTAACTTGTCTATCCTACATAAAAAGAGGCGCGACACATGGGTATGTGCGCCAAAAGCCTGACAAATGGTATGAACGTTGCCGCGCCGCGCGCCAAGCGTCACGGCAACAGGTATTCAAAAGCAGACAAGATGAAAGCGTCCAAGACGAATGACGTCTTCCGCCGTTCGTCCCAAAAACGGCGCCGCTCGTTTTGCAGTTCTGCCTTCGGTCGAGCCACAAGCGGCGCTGCTGTGCCAAGGCCGTATCTTAAAGCCACGAAATAAAAGCGCGCGGCAAAACAGACCGCGCAAGGGGTGACGCCAAAGAGGCGTCAATAAGGAAAGGAGGGGAACAATGGCGGACAAGAACGCAGAAGTTGCAGTCGAAGGTAACGGCGGCATGAAGAAAACGCTTTCGCTCTGGAACTTCTTCACCATCGGTTTCGGTGCCATCATCGGTACTGGTTGGGTCCTGCAGGTCGGCGACTGGATGGTCGTGGGCGGCGGTCCCGTTCCCGCTATGATCGCATTCCTCTTGGGTGCAATCTTCCTCGTGCCCGTCGGAGCTGTTTTCGGTGAGCTCACGGCTGCTATCCCCATCTCGGGCGGCATCGTCGAGTATGTCGACCGTAGCTTTGGCCGTACGCTGAGCTACATCACCGGTTGGCTCCTGGCCCTGGGCAACGGCATCCTGTGCCCGTGGGAGGCCATCGCCATTTCGACCCTCGTGTCCGAGATGTTCGGCAGCCTGCCCGGTCTTGAGTGGCTGCGCGCCGTCAAGCTCTACACCATCTTGGGCGCCGACGTTTACTTGTTCCCGACGCTAATCGCGCTCGGCTTTGCAGTCTACGTCATCTTCCTCAACTTCCGCGGTGCCAGCTCGGCCGCCAAGCTCCAGGCCTTCCTGACCAAGGCTCTGCTCTGCGGCATGCTGCTCGCCATGGGTGTCTCGCTGTTCACCGGTTCGCCGGAACACGCCATGCCCGTGTTCTCCCAGGTCACCGGTGCTGGCGGCGGCAAGCCCGCTACCGAGGGCACCAGCCTGTTCGCCGGCATCGTGTCGGTCCTGGTTTTGACCCCGTTCTTCTACGCCGGCTTCGATACCATTCCTCAGCAGGCTGAGGAAGCAGCCGAGGGCCTCAACTGGAACAAGTTCGGCAAGATCATCTCCCTGGCCTTGCTGGCCGCCGGCGGCTTCTACATGGTCTGCATCTACTCGTTCGGCACCATCCTCGACTGGCATGAGTTTGTTAAGAGCCCGGTTCCCGCGCTTGCCTGCCTCAAGGGCATCAACATGCTCCTGTACCTGGCCATGCTCGTCATCGCCACGCTTGGACCCATGGGCCCGATGAACTCCTTCTACGGCGCCACGAGCCGCATCATGCTCGCCATGGGCCGCAAAGGCCAGCTGCCCGAGAAGTTCGCCGAGGTCGATCCCAAGTCCGGCGCTCCCAAGCTCGCCTGCGCCGTTCTGGGCGTCATCACCGTCATCGGTCCGTTCCTGGGCAAGAACATGCTCATTCCTCTGACCAACGTGTCGGCTCTCGCCTTCATCTTCTCCTGCGGCATGGTCGCCCTCGCTTGCCTGCGCATGCGCTTCACCGAGCCCGACCTGCCTCGTCCCTACGAGGTGCCCGGCGGCAAGTTTGGCATCGGCCTCGCTGTTGCTGCCTGCGCCGTCATCATCGGCCTGCTCGTGGTCCCGTTCTCTCCCGCCTCCCTCAACATGGTGGAGTGGAGCATCGTGATCGGCTGGCTGGCCGTTGGCCTGGCCCTCATGGCCTTCACCAATTCCCGCAAAAAATAACGCCTAGCCGGGGCGGATCGGGTGCGCGGACCCCTCTCTTCCGCGCACCGAACCCGGCACCACTTGGGTAGCTTTGTGAGGCCATAACCCAACATGGCCTCGCCCACTATATGGATCCATAAGGAGGAACCATGTCCACTAAGTACGCAATCGTTGGCGGCAAGCTCATCGACGGTACCGGTGCCGAGCCGGTCGAGAACTCCCTCGTTCTCGTCGACGACAACGGCAAGATCGAGTATGCCGGTGCTATGCAGGACCTTCCCGAGGGCGTTGAGGTTATCGACGCCGCCGGCAAGACCGTCCTTCCCGGCCTGATCGACACCCACCTGCACTTCTCGGGCAACCTGACCGACGATGACACCGACTGGGTCATGCAGCCGCTCCTCGAGAAGCAGGCCGTCGCCGTCAAGCAGGCCTACGACTGCCTCACCCACGGCCTCACCACCGTCTGCGAGATCGGCCGCTTTGGTATCCAGATTCGCGACTGCATCGACAAGGGCGTCTTCAAGGGCCCGCGCGTTCTGGCCACTGGTCTTGGCTTCTGCCGCGTTGCCGGCCACGGTGACTCCCACCACTGCACCCAGGAGCTCAACAAGGAATCCCATCCCTGGGGCGACCAGGTCGATGGTCCTTGGGATCTGCGCAAGGCCGTCCGTCGTCGCCTGCGCGAGAACCCCGATGCCATCAAGATCTGGGCTACCGGTGGCGGCATCTGGCGTTGGGATTCCGGTCGCGACCAGCACTATTGCTCCGAGGAGATCCAGGCCGTGGTCGAAGAGGCAAAGATGGTCGGCATCCCCGTGTGGAGTCACTGCTACAACAACCACGCCGCCGCCTACGACTCCGTTCGCTTTGGCTGCGAGCAGCTGATTCACGGCTTCGATATCGATGAGCGCACCATGGACCTCATGGCCGAGCAGGGCACCTTCTTCACCCCGACGATCGCCTTCCTGCCCACCTGGTACGCCACCTATCCGCCCGTCTACGTCCCCGAGCTGCACGACAAGTACGAGGGCACCCTGGTCGAGAAGGAGCTGCAGCGCAACTACGACTGCCTGCGCGAGGCCAAGAAGCGCGGCGTCGTCATGACGATCGGCTCCGACTCCTTCTCCTTCGTCACCCCGTACGGCACCTGCTCCATCGAGGAGATGTACGAGTTCGTCGACAAGATCGGCTTCACTCCGGTCGAGACCATCACCTGCGCCACCCTCAACGGTGCCAAGATGTGCCACATCGAGGACGAGACCGGTTCCATCGAGGCCGGCAAGTGCGCCGACCTGCTGGTTGTCAACGGTGACGTCGCCGCCGACATCCACGTGCTCAACACCGACAACATGGACGTCATCATGAAGGATGGCTGGATCGTCGAGGCTGGCACTTTTGGTGAGGCTAACAAATACAGCGCCTAAGATACCGTTTGTCGATGGCTTGATGTAAAACACAGTTTTTGATTGCATAATGCAATGGAGAGGGTCGCTTGCGGCCCTCTTTATTGCTATGGGGTGCGTCAGTAAGAAGGAGATGACGGTGGATCTCAATAGGCTGATTCTGGGCAAGAGCTACAACTCTACCAAGGTCTTTCGTACCGCTCAGCATGTGGTTCAAGCCATCTTGCTCGGTATTGTCGTTCCGCTGCTTATCCTGCTGCTCATCTGGGATCTAACCGATAATCCCAATCCCGTTCCGGCCGTTGTTGTCATTGCCGGCTTGGTCATGCTGTGCTTCTTCTTCTCGTATGTCTTTGTCGTTCCCGACGACCTCACATCGAGCGCAACCGACCGCACGCTCGCCATCGCGTCGAAAATATTCGCCTACACGTCGCGCGGCCTTACGCCCGAAGCTGCCCTGGGCGCCTCTAAGATCATCCTGTCCGAAACTATCGCCTCTGCCATCTGCTTTACCGACGGCAGGCAGGTGTTGGCAAGCTGGGGCGAGGACTCGGCAAAATGCCCCGCGGGCACCCCGGTGGTACTGCGGACTACGCTCAACGTGATCAACAGCGGTGAACAAAGCGTGTTCTCGCGCGATGCCTCGACCGAGACGGGTGGCTATTTTCCCCGCCTGCGCGCCGGTATTGTCGCACCGCTTACCGTGCGCGGGCATTGCGTGGGTACGCTCGAGCTGTACTATCCCCGCCTGAGCAGCATCGATATGCGCCAGACGGCGTTGGCCTCGGGCTTTGCCGATCTCATTTCCACGCAGCTCGCCAGCTTTGAGCTCGAGCGCCAGGACGAGCTTACGGCCCGCGTGGAGCTGCGCGCCCTGCAGTCGCAGGTCGACCCGCATTTTCTGTTCAATACCATCAGCACTATCGTGTCGCTCGTGCGAACCGAGCCCGACAAGGCGCGATCGCTGCTGATCGACTTTTCCAATTACTATCGTCAGACGCTTTCTGACTCCGATACGCTCACCACGCTCGAGCATGAGGTGGAACAGGGCACTCGTTATATCAATCTTATGCAGGCCCGGTATGGCGACGGCCGTCTGCGCGTTTCGGTCGACATCGACTTTGAGGTGCGCGACAGCATGGTGCCGCCGTTTATCTTACAGCCGCTGCTCGAAAACTGCATCAAGCATGCCCAGCGCGAGACCGAGCCGCTTTCTATTCGTGTTGGGGCTTTTGAGACCGATGACGGTCTGGAGATCATCGTCGAAGATGACGGCATCGGTATGAGCGAAGAAGTCTGCGCGCACCTGTTTGAGCAGCATCGCCGAGAGGAGCCCGAGAGCATTACCGCCGACGGCTCCATCAAGCGAGGCTGCGGCCTGGCGCTCTTCAACGTGCTTCAGCGCATCCATTTCTTTTACGGGGAAGATTCTGGCATGCGCGTGAAGTCCCAGGAGGGCGTGGGGACGCAGGTCATCGTCGAGCTGAACGGCGAGCCGCATGAGCCGGCGCCGATGAAGGTGTAGCGCGCGGTTGGATTGAGAGAAAAAAGAGGGGAAGCGCATATGTCCGAGGGATGGAACATCTTGGTGGTTGATGACGAGCCTCCAATTAGGGCTGAGCTACGTTATCTGCTGGAAAAGGATGCACGTGTGGGACAGATTGCCGAGGCGGGCAATGTCACCGAGGCCGTGGAGTCGATTCTGTCGAACAAGCCCGACGTGCTGTTTTTGGATATCACGATGCCCGGCCGCTCGGGAATTGAGCTAGCCGAGACCCTGCAAAACCTAAAGACGCCGCCGGTGGTGGTGTTTGTGACGGCGTTTGCAGAGTTCGCGGCCGACGCGTATAACCTCGATGCTGTCGACTATGTCGTCAAGCCGGTCGAGGACGCGCGCCTGTCGAAGGCGCTCGACAAGATCGAAACCGCCCTGGGTGTTCGCCGTGTCGTCCATGCTCCGCGCCAGCCTTTGCGTCTGACGGTGGATCGCGGGGGCAAAAAGGTGTTCATTCCCGTGGCGGATGTCTGCTACTTTGAGGCGCGTGCCGATTTTTGCAACGCCGTTTGCGCCGAGGGAACATACCTGATCAATGAGTCGATTTCCTCGCTCGAGCGGCGCTTGGCCTCCGAGGGTTTTATTCGTGTCCACCGCAGTTATCTGGTCAATTTGGAAGACGTGCACAATGTTGAGATTGGCTCCACGGGGTTGATGGAGCTCAGGCTCGACCGCGTGAGCTCGACGGTGCCCGTGTCCCGCCGTCGCGCCGCCGAGGTCAAGGCGCACCTGGGGCTTGCGTAGGCGGGCTGCACACCATCGTTTACCGCCGCAGGTTTGGCATGACCGCACGGTGGGCATAATGGGTGACATCGAATGAAATCGAAAGGATCATTATGCCCGCGCTCATTACGCATCATCTGTTTGGCGAGGAAAGCATCGACCGTCTTCCGCAGGGCGTTATCACGTCCGACGAGGAGCGCATCGCCTTTATCCTGGGAAACCAAGGTCCCGACCCGTTTTTCTTCCACATGCTCACGCCGCGTGTTTCCGACTGCACGCTGCTGGCGCAGGTCATGCATCGCTCGCGCATGTCTCGCCAGTTCGCGTGCCTGCGCGACGGCGTGTCGCATCTGCTGCCGCGCGACGCCAGCTTGGGTCGCGCCTTTGCGCTGGGTCTGCTGTCTCATTACGTGCTCGACCGCAACGCCCACCCCTTTGTCTATGAGCAGCAGTTTGGCATCGTGGAGTCCGATTCAGAGCTTGAGGATTCGAGCAGTCAGGTCCATGCCGTGATCGAGAGCGACCTGGATGTACTGATGCTGCAGCTTAAGCGCGATGGCGCTACGGTCGACGATTACCCGCCGGCGGGCGAGATCGTCACCACCGATCGCATCAATCGCGTGGCCGGCGTGCTGATGAGCTATGTTGCCGGACGCGTGTACGGCATTGACATTCCGGCGGGGGAGTACGGTGCTGCCGTTGCCAATATGCAGCGACTTTACCGTGCGATTGAGCCGGCCGGCTCCGTAAAGACGCGCGCGATCTCGCTGGTTGAGGGCTTGGTGCACGACTACTCGCTGCTCGATGGCCTTGCTCACCGCGTGACGACCGAGCCGCCCGAGCGCGCCGGCAATCTGGGCCATCTGACGTGGAAGAATCCCTTTACCGATGAGGTCTCGAACGAGAGCTTCCCCGAGGTCTTTGATCGCGCGCTGGTCGATTACGAGTGCACGGTCGCTCGATTCATCGAAACAGGCGACATGGAGGCCGTGACCGGTCACGTCAACTACAGCGGCCGCGTGCTCGGCGCCGACGAGGAGTTCGACCGCGAGGAATAGGGTCCGTGCCTGTCCCTTTGCCGAATCCTTACCGGTGCCTCTGTGCAATTGGGGTACGATGAACTAACTGCATATCGGGCGAATACGAAGGGTCCCTGTCCATGAAATACACCAAGCTCGAGCGTAACTGGGTCATGTACGATGTGGGAAACTCGGCCCTCGTGCTGCTCAATACCTCGGTGGTGCCCATCTACTTTAACGCCATCAATACCGGCGCTTCCTCGGCAGACCTGGTGGTCGCTTGGGGCAACGCGCAGACGATTGCCTCGCTGGTCATTGCCATGCTCATGCCCATTCTGGGCGCGCTTGCCGATTACGCCGGCAACAAGATCAAGTTCTTCTTGGGCTTCTTCCTCACGGGCCTGGTTCTTTGCCTGGCGCAGGCTATCCCAATGTCCGCCATGGCATTTTTGACTGTGTACGTGCTGTGCACCATCGGCCTCAACTCTTCTATGACGTTCTACGACGCCATGCTGCCCGACATTACCACCGACGAGCGCATGGACGTCGTGTCCAGCTCGGGCTATGCCTGGGGCTACATCGGTTCCACCGTGCCGTTCATCATCTGCCTGGCGCTTATCATGGGCGGTCCCGCTCTTGGTGTCCCCACCATGCTGGCAACGCGTCTGTCGTTTGTCATCACTGGTGCCTGGTGGCTCATCTTTACCCTGCCGCTCATTCGCACCTATAAGCAGAAGTACGGTCGCGAGCGTGGTCCCGAGGACACCATCGGCCACATCGTGGGCGGCGTGTTCTCCGAGGTCGGACACACCATGCGCGAGATTGCCCACAACAAGACCGTGCTGGTCTACATGATCGCGTTCTTCTTCTACATCGACGGTGTGCACACGGTCATTTCCATGGCAACCAGCTATGGATCGGCTTTGGGCATCGACTCGACCCAACTGGTGCTGGCTCTGCTCGTTACGCAGTTTGTGGCCTTTCCGTCCGCCATCATCTACGGCAAGCTTGCCGGTCGCGTGGGCACACTCAATATGATCTTGGTGGCCGTCGCCGCCTATATGGGCATCGTACTCTTTGCCGCGTTCTTCCTCAAGACCGCCTTTGAATTCTGGGTGCTTGCCATTATGGTCGGCCTGTTCCAGGGCGGTGTGCAGGCGCTCAGCCGTAGCTACTTCGGCCGCATTATTCCCAAGGAAAAGTCCAACGAGTACTACGGCTTCTTTGATATCTTTGGCCGCTATGCAAGTGTCATGGGCACCTTCTTGGTGTCGGTCGTCACCTCGCTGACCGGCAACCCCTCGCTGGGCGTCCTGTCTATCGGCGTGCTGCTGGTGGTGGGCTTTGTGCTGCTGGTCCGTCTGTCCCGCATGTCTCAGACGGCAGAGCAGGCCGCATAGGAACTTGCCGGTAATTGCGTCCGCCGCGATACTCTTTTGGGGTTATCCGCAATAAACATTCTGACTTTCGAACAATGATTAGCCCAAGTGGGTATGATGGAGTCAGCTAGGTCGCGGGGCGTCGCCTGTGTTTGGCGGCGTCCCGTTTTTGTGTTGCAGGGAGGGTAAGGCATGAACGCCACGGTCGTGATTCCAACGTATTGGGCGGGCGATGACGCTCGCGCAAACGCCCCTGGCACCTATGACCATTCGACACGACTCAACGCCGACAATCCCGAACTCGACCGCTGCCTGGCCTCGCTTGAGCAGGTGCGCGACATCCCGCGCATCATCCTTTTGGTGGTCTGTCCCGTTTCTGCCACAGCCGATGTGTCGCTGCGCGTGCACGAGATTGTCGACGCGCATCCCACGCTCAAGGTCACCGTTGTCACCAACACCCAGGCCTCGCGCATCGCAGACCGGGTTGCTCAGATCGCGCCCAAGGGTTCGGGCGAGTGCGTGAGCCTGCGAGGTTACGGTGCCATCCGCAACATGGGGCTGGCCTGCGCTGCGGTGCTGGGGCATGACGCGGTTATCTTTTTGGATGACGATGAGGCTGTCATCGACGCCGACTTTATGAAGCGCGCGACCTATGCGTTGGGGCAGCAGACGCGTCAGGGCTTGCCGATCTTGGTCAAGAGCGGCTATTTCTACGATCGCGACGGCTCGCCGTTGGCTCCCACGGACAAGGCGGGCATCTGCCATCGTTGGTGGACCAAGCGCATCGAGTTCAACCGTTGGATGAAAAAGGCGCTCTCGGGCACCCGCATCTCGCGCTCCAACTACGTGTGCGGCGGCCTGATGGCCCTGCACGCCCGCGCCTTTACGCGTGTGGCCTTTGACCCGTTTATCACCCGCGGCGAGGACTTGGATTACCTCTTTAACATGCGCATGTTTGGCTACGACGTGTGGTTCGATAACGAGTGGACCGTGCGCCATCTGCCTCCGGAGTCCGAAAAGCGCTCACCGCGCTTTATGCAGGATGTATACCGTTGGTACTACGAACGGGCCAAGTTGACGTTCGCCGCGCATCAAAAGGAGCTCATTCCCGTTACGGCGGCATCGCTCATGCCCTACCCGGGCCCGTGGATTTCGCGCGAGCTCGACGACCGCGTGCGCAAGACCGCTATGGTCCGCAGCGTGTTTACCCGCGAGCATGAGGGCTACCTGCGCATCTGGCGCCATGGTATCGACGAGGCAAAGGCCTATGCACGCCAAAACGCTGCAAGCTACCTGCGTTTCCAGAGCTTTTGGCCCAAGATCATGGACGGGCTTTGGCGTGACGCACAACTGATCAGTATCCTGGAGGGGGCCGAATGATCGACCGCCGCGCCCAGCGCGATAGTTCAATATCAATCTTTCGCATCATTGCCGTTGCCTGCGCCATTTGCGTGCTGGTGTACTTTATTTTTGCCCTGGCGACCGGAATCGAGCCGATTGCCACGGTGATTGCCTGCGCGCTGCTGTGCATCTTTCTGTGCATCTTTATCTTTTTGACGCTCAATCCCGATTCGGTGCGCTCCCAGTACACCGAGGAGACGCTCTCGGTGGCCTCGGCCATGCTCGAGGACATTAAGGGCGGTTTGACACAGGAGTCGGCGCGTTTGGTGTGCCAGCGCATTTTGCCCGAGACGCGCGCCATGACGGTGGCCATCACCGATGAGGACAACGTGCTTGCCTGCGCGGGCGAGTTTGAGGAAAAACTACTGCCAGATTCTCCCATCCACACGCTTGCCACACGCTACGTTATCGAACATGGCATCGTGCAGTCGTTCAACCGTATGGTGGATGTCGTGGGCTCGGACGGCTCGCACAACCAAGTCCCCGCCGGCATTATCGCCCCCATCAAGGTGGGCGATCGTACCGTCGGCACGCTCAAGTTCTACTACAAGACCCCGCGCGCCGTCGACCGTACCCAGTACGCGCTTGCCTCGGGCTTTGCCGAGATCTTGTCCACGCAGCTCGCCATCCACGAGCTCGAGGTGCAAAAGGAACTCACAGCGCGCGCCGAGGTGCGTGCGCTGCAGGCGCAGATTAACCCGCACTTCCTGTTCAACACGCTGAACACCATTGCATCGTTTACGCGCACCGACCCGCTGAGGGCCCGCGAACTGCTTCGTGAGTTCTCATCGTTCTATCGCGCCACGCTCGACAACTCGGGATCGCTTATTCCGGTCTCGCGCGAGGTCGCACAGACCAAGCGCTACCTTACCTTTGAGAAGGCCCGCTTTGGCGAGGACCGCGTGCTTGCGACGTTCGATGTGTCCGAGGACGTGGAAGATACGCTGGTGCCGGCGTTCGTGATCCAGCCGATTGTCGAGAACGCCGTGCGTCATGGTATGGGCGATGACGACGCCCTGAGGATCGACGTGACCGTTCACCAAGACGGCGAGGATGCAATCTTGATTGCCGTGGCCGATAATGGCGTGGGCATGGATGAGGGTACCGCCGCCAGACTGTTTGACGAGCGCTCTGCCCGTCCCGACGCCAGCTCTCCCCAGGGTGGCGGCGCCGGTGTGGCCATGCACAATATTTCGGAGCGCATCCATCGCTTTTTTGGGCCGCACTCCTATACGCGTGTCGAATCGGCGCCGGGCAAGGGCACCAAAGTGCTTCTTCATCTTGATTTGTCAGAGAGCATCTTTGACATTCAAGAGTAAAATAAAAGGCTACGGGCTCAACGTCATGCGACGGATGCCCGGCGTAGTTAGTTGACGAAAGGTTTTATCCCTATGCTGCGTGCGATGATTGTGGATGATGAGGCGCCGGCTCGCTCGGAGCTTCGCTTCTTGCTCGAGCAAACGGGCAAGATCGGCACGATCACGGAGGCGTCGAGCGTCCGCTCCGCCATCGAGATGCTTATGGAAAGTCGCGTGGATGTCGTGTTTCTCGATATCTCGATGCCCGGTGCCTCGGGCCTGCAACTTGCCGAGGCGCTGCATAAGCTCAAAAATCCGCCGGCGATCGTATTTGTGACTGCGTATAGCGACCATGCGGTCGAGGCATTCGACGTGGATGCCGTCGATTATCTGATGAAGCCGGTCGAGGAAGCTCGCTTGGATCGCGCGATCGAGAAAGTCATGCAACGCGCCAAGCCGGTTACGGACAGCAAGGTGACCATCGAGCGTATCCCGGTGGAAAAGGGCGGCCGCAAGGTGCTCATTCCCGTGGACGACATTCGCTTTATCATGGCCAAGGACGATTACTCCTGCATCTATACCGTCGATGATCGCTTTTTGTCGACGACCTCGCTGGCGCAGTTTGAGGCCAAGCTCTGCGACTTTGGCTTCTTCCGTGTTCACCGCCGCTATATCGTCAACTTGGCGTGCGTTACGGACGTCGAGACGGTGCCCTCGGGCGCCATCCAGCTGGGCATTACGGGCGTCGACGAACGCGTGCCGGTTTCGCGCCGCCGCGTCGTGCCGCTCAAGAAGGCCTTGAGTCTCTAGCACACTGGCCCCGCAGCCCTGTAGACCCATCGTCTGCGGAGCCGTGGGGCCTTTTTTGTATGTATCTGCCGAATCGTTTTTTGCGGAAGGGATCCCATGAACAGTGCAAGCGCCAAGCGTATCGACATCATCTCGGACACCCACGGCTATTTATCGCCTGCGCTCTTGGATGAGCTTGAGGGCGCAGACCTGATCATCCACGCCGGCGACCTCACGTCAGAGATGGACTACGAGCACCTGTGCACCATCGCCCCTGTGCGGGCCGTATTGGGCAACAACGATTACTACCGCGACTACGGCCCCGATGTAGACCGTCTTGCGCTCTTTACCTACGAAGGCCTCAAATTCGCCGTAGCCCATTACCGCGAAGACCTTCCGGTGGGATCCGTAGACGTAGCCATCAACGGCCACACCCACGTAACCAAAGAAGCCCAAGTGGGCCGCTGCCTAGTCCTCAACCCGGGCAGCGCCAGCTACCCCAGAGGCACCCGAGGCCCCACTATGGCCAGAATGCTAGTAAAAGACGGCCATGTCATAAGTACCAAGTTTATTGACCTAGACTAACCGCAACAAAAACGGGGGATGCACAAGGCATCTCCCGTTTTTCTTTGAGCCAAAGTAAGAAGTCCAACCAGAACAATCAGACCAACCC
>NZ_QSBB01000038.1:0-15212 GCF_003465595.1 Collinsella sp. AF05-9 | reverse complement strand
TACCGCCTCGCGGTGACATCGTTTTTATGTCAACCTTGGTCTAACAGAGCCTAATGATTAGCATGTTGCTGCTCTACATCATCTACCAGGAGCAGCTCATCTCGACCGACCCGTTGACTGGACTTAACAATCGCAACCGTTTTGAGACCTATATGCTGTCGCTCTTCTCAAATGTGGATCAGGCCGAAGATGTATATCTGCTTATGATGGACGCCGACGGCTTTAAGCAGATTAACGATCGCTATGGGCATGTGGAGGGCGACCATGCTCTTCAGGTCATATCCGCTGCGCTCAAAGAAGTCTGCTCGGCGTCTGGCGGCTTTATCGCACGTTATGGTGGCGATGAGTTCGTGGTGCTCCAAAAGGCAGTGGCGGAACAGGATATCATGCATCTGTGCGCGACAATCAACGATGAGCTCGCGCGCGCCGAGGTTCCGTATCTGTTGCGGATGTCCATCGGCTACGCACGGGTCGGTGATGGCGTCGATACCTGGCAAGACTTGTTTCGTGCTGCCGACGCGGAGCTCTACCGCGTAAAGCGCGAGAAGAAGAAAGCCGGCGCCCAGATACGCTAGAAAAAGGGCGCGCGCTGGCGGGCGTGGCGGCCCTCGGCTCTCCGATGTACTCCATTAAGCTAAAGCATGTGAACCCCCTCTGCTAAATAGGGGTAGTTCGTTAGACCTTTTTGGGCCTGTTGACGATGATGATGCCGCCGCAGACCAACAGCAGGGCAACAAGTACGGTAACAGGGCTCGTGCCAGCGCCCTCGCCGAGCAGCAGAGCGCTCAACAGTACGCCAAAGACTGGATTCATAAAGCCAAAGACCGAAACGCGGCTTACGGGGTTGACGGCAAGCAGGCGCGACCACAGCGAGTACGCGACCGCGGAGATAAGCGCCATGTAGATGATGAGCGCGATGGCGGGGGCAATCGCTGTGGGGGAGAGCGTGCCGCCCATCAAAAAGCCGATGGCGGTGAGGACCAGGCCGCCGACCAAGAACTGCCACCCGGCAAGCAAGACGCCGTCGTGCTCGCGCGAGAAGATGCCGATCAGGCAGGTCGAAAGGGCACCCGCGACGGTGGAGGCCAGGATAAAGCCCTCGCCGTCGAGCGTAAAGCCAAAGGTACCGTCCGCGCCCGAAAGGTTGACGAGCGCGACGCCGGCAAAGCCCAGTACGCAGCCGAGCACCTTGGCCGTATTGAGCTTCTCGGTGCGAAACGCCAGGGCGGCAAAGAGGATTGCGAGGAAGTTGGCGCTGGCCTCGATGATGGAACTCGACATGGCGCTGGCGCGCGAGAGTCCCAGGTAGAAAAAGAAGTACTGCCCGATAGTCTGGAAGAGCGACAACGTGAGGATGGACTTGATATCGCGCGCTTGCGGAACGAGCGGACGGCGCTGGGCCACGCTCATGCCGACAATGACCAGCATGCCGGCAAGGGTGAAGCGCAGACCCGCGAAGAGCAGCTGCGAGGCGCTGTCGTGCGCGGAAATGCCAAAGAGGCCGTAGCCGATCTTGATGCAGGGAAAAGCCGACCCCCAGAGCGCGCAGCAGACGAGGCAGCCCAGGATGAGTCCGGGCAGGGTGGCAAGATACGGCTTGCGGCTTTCCATGATGTCCTTCCTGTATGCGCGAAGCAAAAAAGAACCCGCCATCGGGCGTGCCGGTGGCGGGTGTTGTTACCCGAGGGGATTGTACCCGATGGGAAAGGTTTAAGCGAAGTAGGCCACGCCGCTCTCAAAGATCGGCATGAACTTATCGCCGGGGACATGCTCGGGCACGTTGCGGTACAGGTTGTCGCCGCGACGCTCGGCATGGCCCATCTTGCCCAGGACGCGGCCGTCGGGGCTCGTGATGCCCTCGATGGCGAGTGCGGAGCCGTTGGGGTTGACGGAGAGATCCATGCTGGGCTTGCCGTTCTCGCCCACGTACTGCGTGGCGACCTGGCCGTTGGCGATCAGCTGGGCGAGCACTTCGTCATTGGCGACAAAGCGGCCCTCGCCGTGGCTGATGGCGACGGTGTAGGGGTCGTCCAGGCTGCACTGCGACAGCCACGGGGACAAGTTGGACGAGATGCGGGTGCGCACCAGACGGCTCTGGTGGCGACCGATGGTGTTGAACGTCAACGTGGGCGCATCGGGCGTGGCGTCGACGATGTCGCCGTAGGGCACCAGGCCGAGCTTGATCAGGGCCTGGAAGCCGTTGCAGATGCCCAGCATCAGGCCATCGCGGGCCTTGAGCAGGTCGCGGACTGCCTCGGTGACCTCGGGAGCGCGGAAGAACGCCGTGATGAACTTGGCAGAGCCGTCGGGCTCGTCGCCGCCCGAGAAGCCGCCGGGGATCATAACGATCTGGCTTGCACGGATGCGGCGGGCAAGCTCGCGGGTGCTCTCGGCGACGGCCTCGGGCGTGAGGTTGTTGATCACGAAGGTGTCGGCCTCGGCACCGGCGGCACGGAAGGCGCGGGCGCTGTCGTACTCGCAGTTGTTGCCGGGGAACACGGGGATGATCACGCGCGGGCGGGCGATCTTGGCGCCGCCGTACACGTGGATATCCTTGGCGCGGAAGTCGATGGTCTCGACCTCGGGGGTCTTGCCGGCGCTGCGGTAGGCGAAGACGCCCTCGATGCCGCTCTCCCAGGCCTCCTGGAGCTCGGCGAGCTCGATGACCTCGGAGCCGGTGTCGATGACATAGCCCTCGACGGTGGTGCCCAGGGGCTCGACGACAACGCCGTCGGCGACCTCGGGCAGCTCGGCATCCTCGGCGAGCTCGACGATAAAGCTACCGTAGAGCGGGGTGAAGAGGCTCTCCACGTCTACATCCTCGGCAAGCTCGATACCGATCTGGTTACCGACGCACATCTTAAAGAGGCTCTCGGCGCCGCAGCCGTAGCCGGGCGTGGAGATGGCCAGGGCGTTGCCGTTGGCGGTGAGCGCCTCGACGGCGTCAAACGCGGCGAGCAGCTGCTGGGCGTCGGGGCGGTAATCCTCGCCGTAGGTGGCGGGGGCGATGCGGACGACGCGGTGCGTGAGGCCCTTGAACTCGGGCGAGACGGCGCGGGCGGCCTTGCCCACGGCGACGGCGAAGCTGATCAGGGTCGGCGGAACGTTGAGCTCGCCGGTCTCGTCCTCAAACGAACCGCTCATGGAGTCCTTGCCGCCGATGGCACCGGCACCCAGGTCGACCTGGGCCATAAGGGCACCCAGGACGGCAGCCATGGGCTTGCCCCAGCGCTCTGCTTCGGTGCGCAGGCGCTCGAAGTACTCCTGGAAGGAGAGGTAGGCGCGCTTGTGCTCAAAGCCGGCGGCAACGAGCTTGGCGATGGACTCGACCACGGACAGGTAGGCGCCCGCAAACTGGTCGGCCTCCATCAAATAGGGGTTGAAGCCCCATGCCATGGCACTCGCTGTGGTGGTCTCGCCGTCCACGGGGAACTTGGCGACCATGGCCGAGCTCGGGGTGAGCTGCGTCTTGCCGCCAAAAGGCATAAGCACGGTCGCGGCGCCGATGGTGGAGTCGAAGCGCTCGGAAAGGCCCTTGTTGGAAGCGACGTTGAGGTCGGTGACGAGCGAGGTCATGCGCTCGGCGAGCGTGGTACCGGCCCAGCTGGGCTGCCACACACTGCGGGCGCAGACGTGGGCGACCTGGTGCTTGGGCGCACCGTTGGAGTTGAGGAACTCGCGGGACAGATCGACGATGGCGACGCCGTTCCAGGCCATGCGCATGTGCGGCTCGGCGGTAACCTCGGCGATAACGGTCGCCTCCAGGTTCTCCTCGGCGGCGTAGCCCATGAACTCCTCGACGTCACCGTCGGCGACGGCGCAGGCCATGCGCTCCTGGGATTCAGAGATGGCGAGCTCGGTGCCGTCAAGACCGTCGTACTTTTTGGTCACGGTATCAAGGTCGACATACAGGCCGTCGGCAAGCTCGCCTACGGCGACCGAGACACCGCCGGCGCCAAAGTCGTTGCAGCGCTTGATCAGACGGCAGGCATCGCCGCGGCGGAACAGGCGCTGCAGCTTGCGCTCGACCGGGGCGTTGCCCTTCTGGACCTCGGCGCCCGATGTCTCGATGGACTCGGTGTTCTGGGTCTTGGAGGAGCCGGTGGCACCGCCGATGCCGTCACGGCCGGTGCGGCCGCCCAACAGGATGATCTTGTCGGTGGGGGCGGGGCACTCGCGACGCACGTGGTTTGCCGGGGTAGCGCCCACGACGGCGCCGACCTCCATGCGCTTGGCGACGTAGCCGGGGTGATAGAGCTCGTTGACCTGGCCGGTGGCAAGGCCGATCTGGTTGCCGTAGCTGGAGTAGCCGGCGGCGGCGGTGGTTACGAGCTTGCGCTGCGGCAGCTTGCCCTCGAGCGTCTCGGACACGGGGACGGTGGGGTCGCCGGCGCCGGTGACACGCATGGCCTGGTACACGTAGCTGCGGCCCGACAGCGGGTCGCGGATGGCACCGCCCACGCAGGTGGCGGCACCGCCGAAGGGCTCGATCTCGGTCGGGTGGTTGTGGGTCTCGTTCTTAAACAGGAACAGCCAGTCCTGGTCCTCGCCGTCGACATCGACCTTTACCTTGACGGTGCAGGCGTTGATCTCCTCGGACTCATCGACATCGGTCATGACGCCGGTCTTCTTGAGATACTTGGCGCCGATGGTGCCCATGTCCATGAGGCAGACGGGCTTGGCGTCGCGACCGAGTTCGTGGCGCATCTCCATGTAGCGGTCGAAGGCCTGCTGCACCACGGCGTCATCGATCGTCACATCATCCAGGACGGTGCCGAAGGTGGTGTGGCGGCAGTGGTCGGACCAATAGGTGTCGATTACGCGGATCTCGGTGATGGTGGGGTCGCGGTCCTCATCGCGGAAGTACTGCTGGCAGAAGGCGATGTCCGCCTCGTCCATGGCAAGGCCGCGCTCGGAGATAAAGGCGGCAAGGCCGGCTTCGTCGAGCTCGCGGAAACCGTCGAGCACCTCGACGGGCTGGGGCTCGGGGGTCTCCATGTACAGCGTCTCGGGCAGGTCGAGTGAGGCGATGCGCGCCTCGACGGGGTTCACCACGTAGTGCTTGATGGCATCGATGGCGGCCTCGTCCAGAGCGCCCGAGATCATATAGACCTTGGCGGAGCGCACGGCGGGGCGCTCGCCCTGGCTGATGAGCTGCACGCACTCGCTGGCGGAGTCGGCGCGCTGGTCAAACTGGCCAGGCAGGAATTCGACGGCAAAGACGGCGCCATCGCTTGCGGGGAGCTCGTCGTAGGTCACATCGACCTGGGGCTCGCTAAAGACGGTCGGCACGCAGGAGCGGAAAAGCTCTTCGTCGATGCCCTCGACGTCGTAGCGGTTTATGATCCTCAGGGCCTCGATGCCCTTGATGCCGAGAATTTCGGTCAGCTCGCCCTTGAGCTGCTGAGCCTCGACGTCGAACCCGGGTTTCTTCTCCACGTAGATACGAGAGACCATTGGTTCCTGCCTTCCTGATCGGTTGGGCGTACGGTACGGTATGCGGCAGCGGTCGGTTTGCGGGGCCTGCCCTGCGGTCGCCTTGAGCCACATGTTTGTAAACCTCACTATGATACGACAGCTCGCGGCGCGTTGAGGACGGCGAGGGTGCTACAGTGAAGCGCAAACAAGAGAAAGGCATCACATGGCATTCGTTTCACTCGCCATCATCGCACTCGTGGCCTTTGCAAGCCCCTTCATCGCCTCGGCGATTCCCGGAAAACCCGTTCCCGAGACGGTCTTTTTGCTCGTGTTTGGTGCGGTGCTGGGACCTCATATGCTCGGCATTATCCATGTAGATGCCGAGGTCTCGCTCGTGTCCGAGCTCGGCCTGGCCTTTTTGTTCCTGCTTGCCGGCTTTGAGATCGATCCCAAGAACATCACGGGCATCGAGGGGCGTTACGGCATGGCGACGTGGGTCGTCACGTTTGGCATCGCCTGGCTTGCCGTGCGCTTTACCCCGTGGTTTTCGGTCAGTCATTTTGATGGCATCGCCGTGACGCTGGCGTTGACCTCGACGGCGCTTGGGGCGCTCATGCCCATCTTGCGCGAGCGGTCGCTTGCTGGGACGCGCGTCGGCGATTCGATTCTTGCCTATGGTACGTGGGGCGAGCTCGGGCCCGTGCTCGCCATGTCGGTGCTGCTGTCTGCCCGTACGGGTGTCGAGACGCTGTTGATCTTGGGGCTGTTCGCCGTGGTGTGCGCGCTGCTTGCCGTGGTCCCCAGTCGCTCCAAGCGTATTGGCAGCCGCTTCTTTGCCTTTATTCAGGAGCGCGCCGATACGACTTCTCAGACGTTCGTGCGCCTCACAGTGCTCATCCTGGTCACGCTCGTGGCGTTTTCCGCCATTTTTAGCCTCGATATCGTGTTGGGCGCTTTTGCCGCGGGCTTTGTCCTGCGCTATATCATCCCCGAGGGCAACCATACGCTCGAACTTAAACTCGATGGCCTTGCCTATGGCTTTTTGATCCCGGTGTTCTTTACCGTGTCGGGTGCCAAGATCGACCTGACTGCTGTAGCATCGCGCCCCGGCTTGCTCGTGGGCTTTATCGTGGCGTTGCTGGTTATCCGCGCCGTGCCCATTCTTATTTCTATGAGCATTTGTCCTGCGACGCGCGATGTGTCGGCGTATGGCCGCATTACCGTGGCCCTGTACTGCACCACGGCGCTGCCGATTATCGTCGCCGTGACGAGCGTCGCTGTCAACGCCGGCGCATTATCACAGGGCGTCGCTTCGGTTATGGTGGCGGCCGGCGCCATCACGGTGTTCCTGATGCCACTGCTCGCGCAGCTCTTCTACCGCGTGGTCGATGCCGCGCCGGTCGCCGCCGTGGCGGAGGTTGCCGAGCATCCTTCCGATGCGCTCAATATCCTGCGCGCCCATCACGACCTTGCAAGTCTACTCGCCCGCGAGCACGAGCTATTGACGTCGCATGGGCATGGTCGCTCGCTCGACGGTATGCCCACGATTGATTCCATTGCTGACCGCCTTTCGGCCGAAGCGGCGAGCGGCCATATCGATGCCCGTATTGTGGACGCGGCACATCTTCTTGCCGATAAGACCTATGGAGACGAGGTCGACCCGTCTGAGCTGACTCCGCGCGAGCGTCGCCGCCTGGAGCGCGCCAAGCTCGCCGTGCGCGAATACCGTCGCCGCATGCTGGAACTCTATGCGCGCGATGAAGCCCAGGACGACGACGGCAGGTAGCAAGGAATGTCGGGATACGGGTTCCGTCCAAATAATTGAAGGCGCGCTGCCTGCGGTTGATGCAGACAGCGCGCCTTTTGCGTTGGGCTTCGTTGAGACTCGAAGCCGTGGTTCGCGACCTTTAGGAGCGGGCGGCTCCGTCGACGGGGAGCACGGCGCCCGTGACATAGGAGGACATGTCGCTCGCTAGGAAAACAAAGGCGTTGGCGACATCCTCGGGTTCGCCCATACGACCCAGCGGAATGGTGGCGATGATGGGCTTGATGACCTCTTCGGGCAGGTTGGCGACCATGTCGGTCTTGGTCACGCCGGGTGCGACGGCATTGACGCGAATGCCCATGGGGGCGAGCTCGCGCGAGAGCGACTGGACCATGCCGTTGACGGCAAATTTGGACGTTGGGTAGCCGACGCCAGAGGGCTGGCCGTACTTGGCGACCATCGAGCTCGTGGTGGTGATGGTGCCGCCGTGGCCGGCCTCGGTCATGATCTTGGCGGCAGCCTGGTGGCCATTAAAGACGGCGACGACGTTGAGGTCCATGGCCTTTGCGAACTCCTCGGCTGTATAGTCCAAAAGGGGCGAGCGCTGGGAGATTCCGGCGTTGTTGACGACCGTATCGAGACCGCCCATGTCGGCTGCAGCCTGCGTAAAGGCCTCAGTCACGGCCTCGAGCGAGGTGAGATCGCAGGAACGACCCCAGACCTTGGCGTCGGGATAGGCGGCTGTCAGCTTCTCAATGGCCGCATCGGCGGTCTCCTGACGCGAGCCAAAGACGGTGACGGCGGCGCCCTCCTCGATAAAACGGCAGGCGATGGCATAGCCGATACCGCGCGTGCCTCCGGTGATGATTGCTTTCTTGCCCTCGAGCAACATGGTGCCTCCATTCTTCGGGGGTGGACGTACGCAGCACAGGATAGCGGCAGACAAAAACAAACATGCCTGCTTGTCGGTAAGCGGTACCCCTGGTTGACACCGAACGGTCAAATTGCTCAAACGCGGATCGTGTCAATGCACCCCGAGCGTGCAAATGAAAGGGCTCCCGTCCAAGACTAGACGGGAGCCCTTCGAGCAAATGCGTTGTGGGGTGTAAACCGAACTAGTTCGCCATGACGCCTTCGGTCCAAGCCTCGACGTCCTCGATGCGCAGGACGTTGGCGACCTCGGCCACGCAGTCGACGCTGGCAAGCTCGGCGGCGGCAGCCTGGACGTCCTTCTCGAGCGCGCGGTGCGTCAGGAAGATGACCGAGCAGGCATCGCTGACGCCCGACTTGCCGTCCTCGACCTGGTTGATGAGCGAGATCGAGATGTTGTGCTTGGCAAAGATATCGACCGTCTCGGACAGGGCGCCCACGCGGTCGGCGACCTTCAGGCGCACATAGTACTTGGTCTGGAGCTCGTCCATGGGCTTAAAGGCGAGGTTGTGGCCATAGGGCTCAATCTCGGGCAGCGGAGCCACGCCGCGGCTGATCTGCTCGGAGAGCGACAGGATATCGCCCACGACGGCGCTCGCGGTGGGGAAGGAGCCTGCGCCCGCGCCGTAGAACATGGTCTCGCCCACGGCGTCGCCTACCACGTAGACGGCGTTCATGGCGCCGTTGACCTTGGCGAGCATATGGTCTGCGGGGATCAGCGTGGGATGCACGCGAACGTCGACGCCAGCGTCGGTGTTGCGGGCGATGCCGAGCAGTTTGATGGTGTAACCGAGCTCGCGGGCCTGGGCGATGTCCTCGGCACCGATGGTGCGGATGCCCTGCTGGTATACGTCGTCGGTGGTCACGCGGGTGCCAAAGCCGATGGAGGCGAGGATCGCCGTCTTGCTGGCGGCGTCGAAGCCGTCGACGTCGGCGGACGGGTCGGCCTCGGCATAGCCCTTTGCCTGGGCGTCGGCGAGCACGTCAGCGTAATCGGCGCCCTCGGCGTCCATGCGCGACAGGATGTAGTTGGTGGTGCCGTTGAGAATGCCAGCGATGGTCAGGATCTTGTTGCCCACCAGGTCGTGCTCGAGCGTGCTGACAATGGGGATGCCACCGCCGCAGCTGGCCTCGCACTTAATCTGCACGCCGCACGCGCGCGCCTTCTCGGCGAGCGTCTCGACATGACGGCCCAGCAGGGCCTTGTTGGCAGAGACGACGTGCTTGCCGTTCTCGAAGGCGGTAGTGAAGATTTCGGTCGCGGGGTGCTCGCCGCCGATGAGCTCGACGACGATATCGACGGCGGGGTCGGTGACGACGTCGTGCCAGTCGCTCGTAAAGGCCTCGCGCTCAATACCGGCGGCTTCGGCCTGCTCCCAGGCAAGCGCGCAGGCGCGGGTCAGCTTAAGGTCGATGCCGTAGGCGGCCAGGTACTCATCGTGGTGGCTCTTGATCAGACGGGCCACGCCGCCGCCGACGGTTCCCAGACCGATGAGGCCGACGTTCACGGTGCGCAGGGGTTCGCTCATAGATAGCTCCTTCGTGCATCTTATGGATGGATTAACCGCTTAAAGGTTGAGTGCATTCTAGCGTGAACCGAGGGCGCGTGCTCGCCAGGCAACAGGAGTCGCACAAAACGACACCCCCGAAACGCTGCGGAAACATTGGAAACATGCTCGCTACAAACGGAACTCCGTAACAAACTGTCAACGTTTGCACCATAAGGTTTGCCCTGTACCGCAAGAGACGGCATGAACGGTCCGAGGGCTTCGACACCTCTCTTGCCGAGGGTGTGCTGCTCATGTCACCGTTCTCCGCCGACGGCGAGAAGAACGCTGACTTCGGTGATTTAGGACGGCAAGTACATCGCCGCATAGGTGCGTACAAAACGCGGTCGGTGAGGCTGTTTTAATCAGGACAGGGGCGCTTGTAACGGAATGGAAACATTACTTTTACACAATAAAGTGGCTAAACTGCATAAACCAATAGAAATACGCAGAAATATGGATAAATGAACAAATCCAAAGAAAAGTTGAAATAATCGCCACTTTTCCTAACTAAAGCGTCTACTATTTTGCGAACGCCGAACACGGCGAAGGATGGCCTGTCGGGTAACCAAAACCCGACGAGATGTGAGAGGAGAGCCGCATGTCGAGCCTCACCGGTAAGTCATTTAACCCTGTAATGAATCGCAGGAGCGTTATCGCGAGCGCAGCAGGTCTGGGGGCGATGTCCATTCTAGCTGGCTGCTCCTCTAACGGCGGCGACGGCGGTTCCGCTTCGAGCGATGCTTCGTTTAAGATCGGCACCATCGGCCCGCTGACCGGTGCCGCCGCGTCTTACGGCAAGTCCGTTACCCAGGGTGTCGAGCTTGGCTGCAAGGATTTCTCGACCAAGGAGCTGCCGCTTGCCAGCAAGGCCGAGGATGACCAGGCCGACGGCGAGAAGGCCGTTAACGCCTTCAACACCCTGCTCGACTGGGGCATGCAGGCCCTTGTCGGCCCGACCACCACGGGTGCGTCGGTTGCCGTTGCCGCCGAGTGCGGTAACGACCCCAAGACGTTCATGATCACCCCGTCCGCGTCCTCCGAGGACGTCACTGACGGCAAGGATTGCGTCTTCCAGGTTTGCTTTACCGACCCCAACCAGGGCGTCAACGCTGCCAAGTTCCTGGCGCAGAAGTATGCGGACGAGAAGTTCGTGCTGTTCTATAACTCCGGCGACGCCTATTCTTCGGGTGTCGCGGATGCCTTTAAGGTTCAGGCTGCTGAGTCCAAGCTCGAGATTGTCGACGAGGAGACCTTTAAGGACGACTCCGCCACGAGCTTTACCAACCAGCTGACCAAGGCCAAGCAGGCAGGCGCCACCATGATTTTTGCGCCGATCTACTACACGCCGGCGTCCGTCCTGCTCAAGAACGCCAAGGACATGGGCTACGACGTCAAGATGATGGGCTGCGACGGCATGGACGGCATCCTGGGCGTTGAGGGCTTCGACACCTCTCTTGCCGAGGGTCTGCTACTCATGACCCCGTTCTCCGCCGACGACGAGAAGAACGCCGACTTCGTTAACGCTTACAAGGATAAGTACGGCGATACCCCCGACCAGTTTGCCGCTGACGCCTACGACGGCGTGCACGCGGTGGCCGAGGCCCTCAAGGAGGCCGGTCTTGGTGTCGACGCCGACCCGACCGAGGTCGCCGAGAAGCTGTCCAAGGCTATGCTCAAGATTACCGTTGACGGTCTGACCGGCAAGCTCACCTGGAACGATAAGGGTCAGGTCCAGAAGGAGCCCACGGCGTACGTCATCACCGACGGCAAGTACGTACAGGCCTAATAGGCCGCCTTACATAGAGCGGTTTTGATCCCAAGCAGGGGAGGTTTTGGCCTTCCCTGCTTGCTTGGTATCTAGGGACGATGTAACGTCCCTGTTTCATACATCAACTGGAAACCTATTCGAAAGGGGGATGTGGAACATGACAGTCTTTATCCAATACCTGGTCAACGGCCTGTCCATGGGCAGCGTCTACGCCATCATCGCGTTGGGCTACACCATGGTCTACGGTATCGCCAAGATGCTGAACTTCGCTCACGGCGACGTCATCATGGTCGGTGCCTATGTCTCGTTCTGCGCCACGTCGTACCTCGGCCTCCCGGGCTGGGCATCTGTAATTCTCTCTTGTGTGGTCTGCACGGTTCTCGGTGTTCTCATCGAGGGTCTGGCATACAAGCCGCTGCGCCAAGCAGGCCCTCTGGCCGTTCTGATCACGGCCATCGGCGTGTCTTACTTCCTGCAGAACGCCGCGCAGCTTCTGTGGGGCGCCACGCCCAAGAACTTCACTTCGCTCGTCACCTTCCAGGTGCCGGAGTTCTTGGCCAAGTTCAACGTAAGCGCCGTCTCGCTCGTCACCATCGTCGCCTGCCTGGTTATCATGGCCGGCCTGATGTTCTTTACAGGCAAGACCAAGATGGGCAAAGCCATGCGCGCCGTGTCCGAGGACAAGGCCGCCGCTCAGCTCATGGGCATCAACGTCAACCGCACCATCTCGATGACGTTCGCCATCGGCTCCGCCCTTGCCGCCATCGCCGGCGTGCTGCTGTGCTCCTACTCGCCGGTGCTGCAGCCCACGACGGGTGCCATGCCTGGCATCAAGGCCTTCGATGCCGCTGTCTTCGGTGGCATCGGCTCCATCCCCGGTGCCTTTGTCGGTGGCATTCTCATCGGTATCATCGAGGCGATGGCACAGGCTTATATTTCCACGAGCCTTGCCAACTCCATCGTCTTTGGTGTTTTGATCATCGTCCTGCTCGTCAAGCCTGCCGGCCTCTTGGGCAAGTACGTCCCCGAGAAGGTGTAGGTGAGCGTTATGAAGTTTCTTAAAGACAAGCAGACGCGTCACGACTTTGTTACGTACGCCATGTGCCTTGTGGCGTTCGCCATCGTGTTCTTTATGCAGTCTAACCACATGATTCCGCGCATGATCGCCGGTCAGCTGGTTCCCATCACGGCCTATATCGTCATGGCTATCTCCCTTAACCTCGTCGTCGGCATCGCGGGCGACTTGTCGCTGGGCCACGCGGGCTTTATGAGCGTCGGCGCCTATACAGGCATCGTTACCGCGGTCGCCCTCGAGAGCGCCGTTCCCTCCGATCCGATACGTCTTGTCATCAGCATCGTGGTCGGCGCCATCGCTGCCGCCATCCTGGGCTTCTTGATCGGCATCCCGGTCCTTCGCCTGAGCGGCGATTACCTGGCTATCGTGACGCTGGCCTTTGGCGAGATTATCAAAGAGATCGTCACCTGCCTTATCGTGGGCGTCGACTCCCACGGCCTGCATGTGATCTTTAACATCACGGGCAACTCCACGATCGACGACCTGCACCTGCTCGAGGACGGCACCGCCATCATCAAGGGCGCCCAGGGCGCCTCGGGCGTGTCGACGTACTCGACCTTCCTTGCCGGTGCCATCTTGGTCATGGTCGCACTCGTGATCGTGCTCAACCTGGTGCGCAGCCGTACCGGCCGTGCCATCATGGCCGTGCGCGATAACAAGATTGCAGCCGAGTCCGTAGGCATCTCCGTCACCGAGTACCGCATGATCGCCTTCGTGGTTTCCGCCGCCCTCGCCGGTGCTGCCGGAGCCCTCTTCGGCGGTAACTTCTCGCAGCTCTCCGCCACCAAGTTCGACTTCAACACGTCCATCCTCATCCTGGTGTTCGTGGTCCTGGGTGGTCTGGGCAACATGCGCGGTTCCGTCATCGCGGCCGCACTGCTTACGGTGCTCCCCGAGCTGCTCCGTCAGTTCTCGGACTACCGCATGCTCATCTACGCCATCGTGTTGATCCTGGTCATGATCTTTACCAACAACCCGCAGCTCAAGGCGTTCTTCGCACGCATTAAGGACCGCTTTGCTTCCAAGAAGGAGGTGGCAGCCGATGCCCAGTAAGTTTGAGTTCAACAAGGGCAAGATGGTCCCGTATCCTTCTGGCGCCATCGTTCCCGACCGCGACTTGGGCCAGCGCCCGGCGCTCGAGTGCATCCACCTGGGCATTGAGTTCGGTGGCCTTAAGGCAGTCGACGACTTTAGCCTGACTATCGGCAAGACCGAGATCGCCGGTCTGATCGGCCCCAACGGTGCCGGAAAGACCACGGTCTTCAACCTGCTCACCAAGGTGTATCAGCCCACGCACGGCACCATCCTGCTCGACGGTGAGGACACCTCGGGCAAGTCGGTCTACCAGGTCAACCGCATGGGCATTGCCCGTACGTTCCAGAACATCCGCCTGTTCAACACCATGACGGTGGAGGATAACGTTAAGGTCGGCCTGCATAACCAGGAGCGTTACTCCGGCTTTGAGGGCGTGCTGCGCCTGCCGACGTATTGGAAGCACGAGAAGGCCGCCCATGAGCGCGCCATGGAGCTGCTCTCCATCTTTGATATGGAGCATCTGGCAAATGAGCAGGCCGGTTCGCTGCCTTATGGTGCCCAGCGTCGTCTGGAGATTGTCCGCGCGCTTGCCACCAACCCCAAGCTACTGCTGCTTGACGAGCCTGCCGCCGGCATGAACCCGTCCGAGACCGCCGAGCTCATGGAGAACATCGTCAAGATTCGCGACACCTTTGGCATTGCCATCATGCTTATCGAGCATGATATGTCGCTCGTTATGAACATCTGCGAGGGCATCTGCGTGCTCAACTTTGGTAAGGTCATCGCCAAGGGCACGGCCGAGGAAATCCAGAACAACGACGCTGTTATCGAGGCGTATCTGGGCAAGCAGGATAAGGGGGAGAACTAAATGGCAGAGCCGATGCTTTCCGTCTACAACATCAACGTCTGGTACGGCGCCATCCACGCCATCAAGGACATCTCCTTTAACGTTAACGAGGGCGAGATCGTGGCCCTGATCGGTGCGAACGGTGCCGGCAAGTCCACAACGCTCAAGACGGTCTCGGGCCTGCTGCGCTCCAAGACCGGCTCCATCAAGTTTATGGGTGAGGACATTACTCATACGCCCGCCGATAAGCTGGTTGGTAAGGGCCTGGCTCAGGTCCCCGAGGGCCGTCGCGCCTTTTTGCAGATGACGGTCGAGGAGAACCTGGAGATGGGCGCCTACACGCAGCCCAAGTCCACGGTGGCTCCGGGTCTTGAGCGCGTCTACGAGCAGTTCCCGCGCCTTAAGGAGCGCCGTCGCCAGGTCGCCGGCACCCTTTCGGGCGGCGAGCAGCAGATGCTCGTTATGGGCCGCGCTCTTATGAGCAACCCCAAGCTGCTCATGCTCGACGAGCCTTCCATGGGCTTGGCGCCGATTCTGATTGAGCAGATCTTCCAGATTGTCGAGGATCTGCACAAGGCCGGTACCACGGTGCTTCTGGTCGAGCAGAACGCGCAGATGGCGCTCTCGATTGCCACGCGCGGCTACGTGCTCGAGACCGGCAAGATCACCATGACCGGCACGGGGCAAGAGCTTCTGCACGACGATAACGTCCGCAAAGCCTACCTGGGCGGTTAACTAGTTACGCGGTTTTACCAAACCGCGTAACGGCTTGACGCTGCAAGCCCGCCAGAGCGGCAATCTGCCTTTCAACTTCGGCGGCATGA
>NZ_QSBB01000037.1:0-16186 GCF_003465595.1 Collinsella sp. AF05-9 | reverse complement strand
CCGCCTCGCGGTGACATCGTTTTTATGTCAACCTTGGTCTAACAGAGCCAAAAATAATGTGAGCAGGTATCGAAACAGCCGGCGCGTTCGAGCTGATGCCACCATATCGTCAGCATGCCGCTGCGGCAGCTCATGCCCTACAGTATCACCCTCACCCGCAAACAACGCCACGAGCTCGCGTGAACCCGCAACCGACGCCTTCCCGTATGCTCGGTGAAGCGTTGTTCGCACCGTCGATGGCTTCGTATCCGTCTCCCTGGCAATTTCCGCCGGCGTTTTCCCTTTGAGCAGCAGTCGAACAAACTGCTCTTCTCGAGGCGACAGGGCGGGGGAAAACGCCCCCGCATCGAATGGGTCGGACGTGCGGGGGATATCCGAATCGTTGTCCCGTTTCTTCCTGAGCAATGTGTATACGAAGGCGGCAACAGCAATAGCGGACCCCATCGACAGTGATGCAATGACCGCGGCATCGCTTGCAAAGTATGCCACCTCGACAGCCGGAACAAGGCCAATGGGAACTGCCACGAGCACAGAACAGGCAAACACGTCGCCCTGCCCCCGACCAAAGGCGCGGGGACAGCAAAGCAGCGGGACCGCAGCCAACACGAAATAGACCAGAGGAATTAAAAGCACAAGGCCAATTGATGCGGCCGTTACAGGGGGCATCCCCCATGGCTCGGGAACGACTCTCCATGAAACTCGACAGCAGAACAGCAGACAAGACATGACGGCTATTGTTTCTGTAAAAATCGCGTCCTGCGGATGACGAGTTTCTCTTTCGTCAGCCCGCGTCGCCCCCCGCGTCAAAGGAGAGCCCGCCGTATCCCAAATTACATATGAGAGGAGCAACGACCCAGCAAAGCACGAGGCGCATGAAACGCCGCGCAACAGCCAGATAGGCGCAAACACGAATGGAATAGAATCTCCGCGAGCATAGAAGGCCAGGTCGGCCCATTCGGGAACCGTTGCAATAGCAGCAAGGAAAATACCGAAGACGTCAAGGAACCCCGGCCGCCTTATTTCTCTCCCCTTGCGGAGCGCAACACCGTGACCAAACGCCGCGAGGCATGCGCCCAGGATAACGAGCCAGGTCATTGCACCTGACGCCAGGCCGATTGAAGATGAAAACCGGTGATAAGGGGTGACCGCCATTACGACAAGCGCAATGGCGCAGGCAGACGTAGCAGAACGGCGGGAAAAAAGCATATGGCCTCCATAGCGTGTCATTATATCGCTCGAGCCGCTCGTTTATCTCTGTTCTCACACCAGCCAGCATCAATGATTCAGGCGAACTCCAATCCGCGCCAGATCACGGTCCGGCTTTTGTTCGCAGTCCCCACATCAAAGCGGGATGCGGTTTCCTTTTGGACGCCGGTTCGGAAAGCGCATCCCGTTCCAGGGCAATATTCTGGGATGCAGTTTCCGCAGCCCACCCCATTTGGAAGGCGCATCCCATTATTTGGCTGAAAACTGGGGTGCGCTTTCCGAACGAGCCGAAACGGCCCGAATCGATCGGACCACCTCATCCCCGTTTCCTCGCCATCTGCCCGAGCGTGCTACACTAGCAGCATCTATGCCACCGCGAACGGCTCGGCCCCGCGCCCGCCGCTCGCAAACGAACTTTAAACGCACGAGGGTTGGCCATGCCGCTTTTCTCGCAACATACCGCCCGGTTCTCGCCGGACGTTCCTTTGGAGGGCACCAGCTCTCGCGAGCTGCTCAAGCGGTTCCAGCCGCTCGAAACGCTCGCGACCGGCGGTTTTGGCTCCATCGAGATCTGCCGCGACACGCACCTGCGCCGCCGCGTCGCCATTAAGCGCATCCCCCTTATCAACGGTGCCGGCATGCCCGCCAGCGACATCATGGATGTCCTGCGCGAGGCACATACCGCCGCCATGCTTCAGCATCCCAATATCGTGCAGGTTATCGACTTTACGCACGACACCGCCTATGCCTACCTGGTTATGGAATATGTCGATGGCATGTCGCTCGCCGAGTTTTTGCATCGAGTCGACGGCCATTCGCTCACCTTTGACGAGGCGGCGGCCATTGCCGACGCGCTGGGCCAGGCGCTCACCTTCGCCCATAGCAATGGCGTGCTCCACCTGGACATCAAGCCTGCCAACGTGCTCATCGACCACTCGGGCAACGTTAAGCTCACCGACTTTGGCATGGCACGTCTGTCGTCCGCCGGTGGCTTTGGCGGCTCGCGCGGCGGCACCATCGGCTACATGCCGCCCGAGCAGCTCGATATCGAGACCGGCACGGTCGACGAACGTGCTGATGTCTTCGCCCTTGCCTGTGTGATCTACGAGGGCTTGTGCGGCAGCGCTCCCTTTATGGCGGCCACGCCCGCCGACTCGCTCGACCGCATCATCGGCGGCGCCACCTATCCCAGCGAGCTCATCCCGCACTTTCCCCCGGGAGCCGAGAGCGCGCTCATGAGTGCCCTCTCCCCCATGCCGCAGGACCGCCCCAACAGCATCGAGGCATTTTGCGACCAGCTCCTTGCCGGCCTGGGCAATGTGCGCGAAGGCCGTCGCAGCCTGGAGCAAATGGTGGGCGAGCTTTCGGATGACGAGCGCGCGGCAGACGATATCGAATCGTTGCCCTATGAGGACGACGCCATCGAGGTCGACCCCGCACTCGGCTGGGCCGGCACGCGCTGGGGCCACGCGCGCGACTACACCATGCGCGCTATCTCGGCGCTAACGTGTGGTGCCTTTAGCTTTTTGATCATGCAGACGGCTGGCGTCGCGGCGCTTCCCGGACTCATTGCCGCGGCCATCGCGATTGGAGCGGCCGCCGGCCTGGCCCCGCAGATTGGCTCGGCTATCTCGGCCGTGGGCTTTTTGGTACTTATGGCCAACGCCACCATGCAGGCGCAGGGCATCCTGTCGATGCTGCCCGTCGCGGTGCTCTTTGCCGCCACCATGTCCGGTTGGTGGATCGCCTGGGGCCGCACCGAGGCCGCCGCGAGCGCCGCGCTCACCTGCGCGGTGGCACTTGGCTGCCTAACGGGCGACGCCCTCCTTGCCGCCGGGGTCGCCTCCGGCATCGCGGCCTTTTGGCTCGGCCCGGCAAGCGCCGCGGCCGCCACGGGGATGGGCGCGCTTTTTGGCCGCCTGGCTACGGTTGCACTTTCTGCCGGAGGCGTACTGGGGCTCGGCAATGTTGCCGCGGCGCTGGGAGACATGCTCTCCTGGGCTGCCATCGTACTCGTCGCGGCGACAGCTGCGCTGACATCTCTGCTGCTCAACGCCCATGCCAAGCGTGCCGAGCAGGGCTCGAACCTAACTGCAATCGCTGCCATCGCCGGCTGCGGAATAGGCTCCGCGGCGTCGCTCTGTCTTGCACACCATATGGAAATTGCCAGCCTTGCGGCCGCGGTCGTCGTCAAGGCGGCGGTTGCGGGAACCCTATCCTCTATAATCGTTGGGATATGCCTATATTTGCTCGGATACCAAAGAACCTATACGGAGAGTGATCTTTCGTGAACTTCCTGAACATCTTCGAGGACCACGTGGCCGGCATCTTCGGTGCCACCCGTGCCCCGTTCTCCTTTAAGAAGCTTGCCAAGCAGGCCGCTCGCGACATGGAGGATCAGACTCTGGTGATCAACGGCGTCAACACCGCGCCGGCACTCTATACCATCCTGATCGCCGTCGATGACGATCCCATGCTCGCCCCGTTCTACCCCGAGCTTTCGCGCGAAGTCCGCGAGTTTGTGAAGGCACAGGCCGAAAAGCGCCGCTATGTGTTTGTCGGCGAACCCCTCGTTCGCTTTATGATCGACCCGCAGCTGCGTGCCGGTAAGTTCTCGGTCTTTGCCGAGAACGTCGACGCCCCCACGCTCGGTCGCCTGTACGAGGAAGAGCGCGCCTACCAGAATGGCCTGGGCCAGAACAACTCGGCCGCAAGCCGCGCCGTCAGCGCTCCCCGCGCCGGCAAGCAGCAATTCGCTGCTCCGCAGCAACAGCACCCCGCCGCCATGCCCCAGCAGCCGGCGCCCCGTGCCGCCGCTCCCGACCCGCTCGCCGTGGCCGATCCCTTTGCGCCCAACGTCCCCGACCCCGCCGCCGCACCCATTCCCGTGCCACAAACCGTCTCGCGCGACGCGCTTGCCGGCATGGGCGGAGCCGCCGCGACCGGCGCCGCCGTGGGCCTGGGCGCCGCAGCCAGCATCGCCTCCAACATGGCAAGCTCTCGCGCCCCGCAGCGCCCGCTTGCCCAGCTCGTCGACGTCGTGAGCGGCGAGAGCCACAGCATCACTTCCGCGCAGGTGACCATAGGTCGCGAGCGCTCGGTTTCGGACATTGCCCTGCGCGACCCCAACGTGTCGCGCCGTCACGCCCAGCTCACCTTTACCGGTTCGGACTGGTCGATCGAGGACCTCAATTCCACCAACGGCACGCTCGTCAACAACCGCCGCATCACGCGCTGTCCGCTGCGCAACGGCGACCTGCTGACGTTTGGCCTAAGCACCTTTGAATTTAGGGGATAGTCGCTTATGAACATCGATATCGTCCTTTTTGCAGGCCGCATCGTCCTGGTCGCCCTGCTCTACATCTTCCTGTTCGCTGTCATGAAAACCGGCGTGGGACTCGTACGCGGCCAGCGCCGCGACTCCGCTATCTGGACGATCGATGTGGACAAGGGTCCGCGCGGCATCCGTGGCATCCATGTAGACATGCTCGGCCCCGTCATCGTGGGCCGCTCGCCGTCCTCGGACATCTGCATCAACGAACCGTTTGTCTCGGCCTCGCACGCACGCTTTTCGCTGCAGGGCCCGGCACTCATCATCGAAGACCTCAACTCGCTGAACGGCACACTCGTTAACGGCCGCCAGCTGGTGGAGCCCGCAACGCTTCGCGAGGGTGACGAGGTCCAGATTGGCGACGTGGTCATGAAGGTGAACCGTCGATGATCGACGAGGAGAACAAGTCCGCAACCATGCCCGAGACGCCGACTGCCCCCGCAGCTGCGCCGGCTCATGCCGCTCCGGCGCGCCCTGCGACCGTGGAGCCCGAGGACACCGTGTTCTCCCTGCCCCTTTCGCATGTAACTCAAGAATATCCGGCACTCGCCGATGACGAGGACGCCGACACCGAGCGGCTCGATGCCCCCATCGGCGCGCACACCGCCGAGCAGCCCGCGGAACCGGAGACAACGCCCGCACCGGCTCACTTTGCCGAGCCCGTCGCCGAGGCGATTAACGAGAGCGCTGCCGTGTTTGCAGCCCCCGAGCCTGCCGCGCCGGTATTCCCCGTCGCCCCGACAAGCGAGGCGGTACCCGCATCCGCAACGCCTGCCGAAGTCGAGCAGCCCGTTGCCGCGCCCGCCGCAGCTCCCGAGCCCTCCGCTCAACCCCAGAGCATGCCCGCGCCGTCGCACTTTTCGACGCCCGAGCCGACGGCTGTCGAGCCGCAGCAGGACGGCGATCCCGCCGACCGTGTAACCGAAGATCTCAACCTTCCGGACATCTCCGACGCCGAGTCGGGCAACGATGCCGACACCGTCTCCCCCGGCGACACCGCCGAGATCGATGTCGCCGCCGTGGAGGCAAAGCTCAAAGATCCCGGCTCGACCATGAGCTTTGAGCCGCTGACCGACGAGCGCATCGAAACCGACTCGACCTACGACGCCGGCACCACCACGCAGCTTATGTGGGGCGCCCGCTCCGACGTCGGATGTGTACGCCCGCACAATGAGGACTCCTATCTGGTGCAGTCGCCGCTCTTTTGCGTGTGCGACGGCATGGGAGGACACGCCGCCGGCGAGGTGGCATCCTCCATCGCCGTCGAGACCATCGCCAAGACGGCGCCGCAGTCCGTCGACGCCGCGCGCCTGGCCGCAGCCGTTGAGGCCGCCAACGCCGCCGTGATCGAAGCCGCCCTCAACGGCCTGGGCAAACCCGGCATGGGATGCACGGCCACCTGTGCCTACATCGAAAACGACACGCTCGCCATCGCCCACGTGGGCGACTCGCGCGCCTACCTGCTCCACGAGGGCACGCTCATCCGTGTGACCCGCGACCACTCCTACGTGGAGGAGCTCGTGGATGCCGGCGAGATTACGGCCGACGAGGCCCGCGTCCACCCCAACCGCTCGGTCATCACCCGCGCGCTGGGCTCGGATCCCGCCATGTATGCCGACCACTTTACCCTGCACATCGAGGAAGGCGACCGCCTGATTCTGTGCTCCGACGGTCTTTCGAGCATGATTCCCGATAGCGATATCGAGAACATTGCTACGCAGTCCTCGACCGCACAGATCTGTGTCGACAACCTGGTGGACGCGGCGCTCGCCGCCGGCGGCCACGACAATGTGACCGTGGTGGTCGTCGACCTGGTCGACGACGGCGTCATGCGCGAGGCAAAACGCCTCCGACGACGCAATGTCACCATCGCCGCCATCTTGGCCCTTGTCTTTGTGCTGGTAGCTGGCATCTGGGCATACACGGGCGTCACCGGCTCCTATTACTTGGGAACCTACCACGGCAATGTCGCCGTCTGGCGCGGCCTGCCCGGCAAGACGCTCGGGGTCGAGCTCCACTGGCTCGAGAGCGAAACCAGCATCAAGCTGTCCGACCTGCCCGAAGACACGCAAAACCGCCTTAAGGCAGGCATTCCGCAAACGAATGTCGACGATGCGCAGGACACCATTTCCAAATACCGCCATCAGATTGACGAGGAGCAGACCCGTCAGGTGATTGACGCGCAAACGATTCGTGACAACACCGATCAGAAATCCACCTCCGAGTCAGATTCCGAGAAAACCGCCGAACAGTCAGCCGAGGCCGAAGCCTCCGATAAGAATTAGAAAGGGAGTGCCGCTTATGAGTCGCCGCAACACCGAACTGCTCTTGCTCATCGCCTCGGCGTTCCCCGTCATCCTGCTCTATGCGATGTACGTGCTCACCGCGGGTGCCACGATTTCCTTTGAGACGCTCGCCGTGCCGATCGGCCTGTTCGCCGCCTTCGCCGCGGCGCATATCGCCGTGCGCATCCTGGCGCCCGGCGCTGACCCCGCCATCCTGCCCATCGTCTTTGTGCTCTCGGGCATCGGCATCACATTCGTGACGCGCCTGGCCCCCGACCTCGCCATCTCGCAGCTCATCATCTTGTTTGTCTCGGTGGCGCTCATGGTGGGAACGCTCGCACTGGTCAAGAACCTCGACGTGGTCATGCGCTACAAGTACACCTTTGGCATTATCGGCATCATCCTGCTGATGCTGCCGATCTTTATCGGCACCACGATCTCGGGCTCCAAGCTGTGGATTCGCATCGCGGGCTTCACCATCCAGCCCGGCGAGTTCGCCAAGGTCTTCATCGTCCTGTTCCTGGCAGGCTATCTGGCCGAGAACCGCGAGCTGCTCTCCATCTCCAACCGCAAGGTCCTGGGCCTCAAGATTCCGCGCTTCCGCCTGCTGCTGCCGCTGTTTGCCGTGTGGGGCGTGTGCCTGCTCATTGTCGTCTTCGAACGCGACCTGGGCTCGGCCGTCCTGTTCTACACCATCTTTTTGCTGATGCTCTATGTTGCCACGGGACGCTTTTCGTACGTCATCATCGGCCTTGCGCTGCTGGCCGTTGGAGCCGTGGGCGCCTACAAGTTCCTGTCGCACGTGCAGGTGCGCTTTCAGGTCTGGGTCGATCCGTTTAAGGACGCCCAGGGCCAGGGCTACCAGATCGTACAGTCACTTTACTCGCTGGCTGACGGCGGTCTGGCCGGCGTCGGCATCGGCAATGGCATGGCAAACAACATCCCCGTCGTCGAGTCCGACTTTATCTTTTCGGCCATCGGCGAGGAAATGGGCCTTTTGGGCGGCGGCGCCGTGCTCATCCTGTTTATGCTTTTTGCCGTGCGTGGCCTCACCACGGCAGCCCGCGCCAAGTCCGACCTTGCCGCCTTTAGCGCGACCGGCCTTACGGCGGCCATCAGCTTCCAGGCCTTCTTGATTGTTGGCGGCGTGACCCGCCTGATTCCGCTGACCGGCGTCACCCTGCCCTTTATGAGCCAGGGCGGCTCCTCGCTGCTGGCAAGCTTTATCATCGTCGCGCTGCTACTGCGTGCCGGCGACGAGGCAACCGGACGCGAGGCCGAGCTCACCGGCACCGGCACCATGGCCGCCATCACCGACGACCAGGTCGCATCTGCCGCCGCCCCGACCGGCACGCGGTTTGCCACCTCGTCGTCCTACGGCCGCGGTAGCCACTCCGCCGGCTCTCGCATGCGCCGTCGCCTGCTCGATACGCCTGAGTCCGGCGTGCTTGGCCGCGTGGCACTTGCCAACCGCCTGACTCGCGCCGTGTTTGCCTTCACGGCGCTGTTCGCCATCCTTATCGGCAACCTCACCTATGTCCAGGTCATCAAGGCGAAGGACTACCAGGACATGCCGATCAACAACCACACCATCGCCCGCTCCAAGTACATCCAGCGTGGCTCCATCATCACGTCCGACGGCGTGACGCTAGCCGAGTCGCTGCAGCAGGAGGACGGCACCTACGCCCGTTCCTACCCCAACGGCAACATGGCCGCGCACGTGGTGGGCTACGTGAGCCAGCAATACGGCACCGCCGGCATCGAGAGCGTCATGAACGATACGCTCACCGGCTCCAAGGATTACTCCAGCTGGAACAACGCCATCGCGTCGCTCGCGGGGCAGACCCAGCCGGGCAATACCGCCAAGCTCACCATCGACTCGCGCATCCAGACGGCTGCCGAGCAGGCGCTCAAGGGCTTTAAGGGCGCTGTGGTGGTCATGGATCCGCGCACCGGTGCGGTCCTTGCGTGCGCGAGCTCGCCCACCTACGACAACACCAACATCGATGCGCTGCTCCAGTCGGGCGGCGGCGAGGACGGCTCCATGTACGACCGCGCCATGGACGCGCTGTACACCCCGGGCTCGACCTTTAAGGTCGTCACACTCTCCGCGGCACTCGAAACCGGCACCGCCAGCCTTACCAGCACGTACCAGGCGCCCGGCTCCATGGATATTGGCAACGCGCCGGTCACCAACTCTGGCAACGAAAGCTACGGCACCATCAGCCTGCAGCAGGCCTTCGCCGTGTCGTCCAACGTCGTCTTTGGCCAGGTGGCAAACGAGGTCGGCGCCAGCTCGCTCGTCCAGTTTGCCAACGCCTTTGGCTACGGCCAAAAGCTCGGTCAGGATCTGACCACCGCGGCTTCCATCATGGCCGACCCGTCGCTTATGACCGAGTGGGAGACCGCTTGGGCAGGCGCCGGCCAGCCCGTCGGCATGGACCACACGCCTGGCCCGCAGACCACCGTTATGCAGAATTGCGTGATCGCTGCCGCTATCGCCAACAGCGGCGTGGTCATGGACCCGTTCTTTGTATCCCAGATACTCGCCCCGGACGGAACCGTGGTCAAGACTACGCAGTCCCGCTCGCTGGGCCAGGCTGTCAGCTCTGCCACGGCCGATCAGGTCAAACAGGCCATGCTCGCCGTCGTCCAGTCCGGTACCGGCACCGATGCCCAGATTCCGGGCGTCAAGGTTGCCGGCAAGACGGGTTCGGCCGAGACCGGCGGCACCAACGTCAACTCTATGTTTGTTGGCTTTGCACCTTACGATTCACCCACGGTTGCCATCTCGGTGGCCCTGGAGGATTTCGACAAACACGACGTCGAGGCGGCCAAGATTGCCGGCATCGTCCTGACCGCGGCGCTCGCCGCACAGGGAGCGTGATGCCCGTGATCAAAGCGGATACTTGGGGCGCGCCGCGGCCGATGAGCTAGCGGCAACGCGCCACACGGCCCCAGTGGCCACACATTTGGTACTACACACATCGTTGAGCGAAAAGTTATGTTAGGAGCAGGAATGGAACAGAGGGTCCTCGGGGGAAGATACCTCCTCAAGGATAAGGTGGGGACGGGCGGTATGGCGACCGTCTACCGCGCACAGGATCAGGTCCTCGACCGCACGGTTGCCGTCAAGATCATGCTGCCGCAGTATGCCGGCGACGCCACCTTCGCCGCCCGCTTTAAGCAGGAAGCCCAGGCAGCTGCCGGCCTGTCCTCCCCCTATATCGTGGGCGTCTACGACTGGGGCAAGGACGGCGACACCTATTACATCGTCATGGAGTACCTGCGCGGTACCGACCTTAAGAGCGGCATCAAGAGCCACGGCGCCCTCGATCCCAAGAAGGTCGCGCAGATCGGCTCGCAGATCAGCTCCGCGCTTTCGGTCGCACACAAGCACGAGATCATCCACCGCGACATTAAGCCGCAAAACATCATGGTGCTGCCCGACGGCAACATCAAGGTAATGGATTTTGGCATCGCACGCGCCAAGAACAGTCATCTCACGCAGGATAACAACGTGCTGGGCACCGCCCACTATGTAAGCCCCGAGCAGACCCGCGGCCAGGACCTCGGCCCCACCTCGGATATCTACTCGCTGGGTGTCGTCATGTACGAGTGCGCCACCGGCCGCGTACCCTTTGACGGCGATGACGCCATCTCGGTCGCGCTCAAGCAGGTCAACGAGCTCCCCATCCCGCCGAGCCAGATCAACTCCGGCGTCGATGCCGACCTGGAGCGCATCATCCTCAAGTGCATGGAGAAGGACCCGGCAAACCGCTTCCAGACGGCCGACGAGCTGCGTCAGGTGCTCAACAGCTACCTGTCCGGCCGTGCTGTCAACGTCTCGGAGCCCACGCGCGTCATCGGTGCCGCCGGCGACCTGGGTGCCACCAAGACCCGCGAGCTTTCCGACTCAACGCGCGCTATGGTTCGTCCCGTCTCGGGCGTGAGCGGTCAGAATACCGCCCGCAGCGCTGTCTCGGGCTCCACGGGCTCCTACGAGGCCGAGAAGCCTAAGTCCAACAAGAACAAGATCATCGCCGTCGTGGTGGCAGCTGTTGCCGTCATCGGCATCGTGGTGGCCTTTGCCACGGGACTCTTTGGCGGCGAGCAGGTCCCCGTGCCCGACGTGCTGGGCAAGGACCAGCAGACTGCCGTCGAGCTGATCAAGGAAGCCGGCCTCGAGGTCGGCACCATCGACCAAAGCTACAACGACGATGTCGACGAGGGCAAGGTCGCCGAGCAGACGCCCAACGGCCACACCAAGAAGGCCAAGGGCACCAAGGTGAACCTGGTGATCTCCAAGGGCCCCAAGCCCTCCGAGAAGGTTGAGGTTCCCCAGCTTGTCGGTCTAACCAAGGACCAGGCAGAGGCGGCACTGGCAAGCGTTGGTCTGAAGGGCAACGCCACCGAGGAGGCCAACGAGGCCGATGAGGGCCAGGTCTTTGAGCAGGGCACCGACGCCGGTAAGGAAGTCGAGAAGGGCACGACCATCTCGTACAAGGTCTCGAGCGGCCCGGATACCACGTCCGTCCCCGACCTGACCGACATGACCGAGGCCCAGGCGCGCAACGCCCTCGATATGGCAGGCTTTGGCGTCGACGTGAGCTACCAGGAGAACGACTCGGTTACCGAGGGCACCGTAATCAGCTGGAACCCCAGCGGCAAGCAGAAGCCCGGTGCCACGATTACCGTCGTCATTGCCAAGAAGTCCGGCAAGGCCAGCGTTCCGGGTAACCTGTACGGCAAGAGCATCTCCGCCGCCGTCACCGCGCTCAACAACGCCGGGTTCTACAACATCGCGTTCTGCGACCAGAACGGCAACCCCGTGAGCGGCAACGAAAACGCCACCGTTACGGGCGTCTCCCCCACCGGCAAGCAGTCCACCGACAACACGATCACGTTGACGGTTTCGATTTCTGGCTCTGGTACTGATTCAGGCGACGATTCCGGTACGACCAACTAGTCATCAAGACGTTGCCCACAGCGGCTGCTGACGCAAATACATTCGCTCAATTGCACCCGTTTGCTCCCCCTGCAAACGGGTGCTTTCTTCATCTGAAGTAGCGAAAACCACGGCATACCTTTAGACCAGAAGAGCCCGGCACTGTGGTGGTACCGGGCTCGGCAAATCTCTGGTGCCCCCGGGCGGATTCGAAAACTCCCCCCCCGCGGGGAAATTGGTGACGCGGGTGTCGACGGTCCGAATCCTGCCCTTAGACCAGAAGAGCCCGGCACCATAGCGGTACCGGGCTCGATATTCCTCTGGTGCCCCCGGGCGGATTCGAACCGTCGACACCCGCTTTAGGAGAGCGGTGCTCTATCCCCTGAGCTACGGAGGCATGTTGTATTAGTGTAGCAGATTTACGCCGCTGTAATGCAGCGTATACCCACTCTTCGAAGTTGCGGTGGAACAGCCCTCCGGAAAGTGCGTCCCACTATCCAGGCAAATTCTGAGTCAGACTTTCCCCATGAGACCTCGCTGGGAAACTGTGACCCAGAATTTCGGCTCGAAACGGGACACGGTTTCCCAAACGACCCCGTTCCGGAAACTACATCCCGGAATCGACGCTCGAACTGGGATGCACTTTCCCGATCGAGCCACATGGGAGACTGCGCCCCACTTTGAGGGGGCGCTCTTTAATGACTAGTTGCCTTTGTGGAAAAGGTTTTTGATAACGGAGGGGATGCTCTTGGCGCCCTTGGCCGTCACATCGATAAAGTCGGGCGAACGCACGAGCTTATCCTCGTCGACGTACTTACGGACCGCGCGAAGCGTCTCTTTATCGTCGCGCGTCGAAAACGTAAAGTGGCCGTTGTCCTTGGTGAAGATGGCAAAACGCGTAATCTTCTTGGTGCCGCGCAAAACCTCGGCGGCAATATAGTCGACCTCGTCCCACGGGATTTGGATATAATCCTCGGGATTACGCTCGTTATAGTACTCAAACGCCTTATTGCCCACCATCACGTTACCGTGACTGGTAAGCCCCATCAGGCAGGTTGCCGGCGTTGCCAGATCGACCGTGCTGTTCTGTGATTGCGCCATGCGCGCCTCGCCCTCCAAATAAAACAATCGGACCGCATCCAGTGTACCCACCGGGTGCGGTCCGTTTCAATGGCTCAAAAGCCCTTGCCTAGCAACTCTCGGTCTTAAGCCGAAGCGTGCTTACATGAAGCCGCAGACGCGACCGATGATGCCGACGGCGAAGAGAGCCAGGATGATGACGATCGGGCTGACCTTCTTCTTGAGGAGCTTGCAGACCAGAAGGGTCAGGCACACGGCGGCAAGGCCGGGGATGAGCTGATCGAGGTTGGCCTGAAGCGTGGTGACCTTCACCGGGTCGAGTGCGTTGGCACCGACAGAGCTGTACATCGTCAATGCCTGCTTGATGCCCTCAGAACCGGCGGGCAGGTTGGCCCAGTCGATATAGGCGCCAGCGGACTGCGTGACCTTGGAGACGACCGGAGTGAAGGAGATGGACACCCAGCGCTCGACCAGGGCGCCGATGATGAACATACCCAGGATGGAAGCACCCTCGGTGACCTTGCCCATCAGACCGCCGGAGAGATCCTTGGCGATGGAGGAGCCGACCTTGTAGCCAAACTCCTGCGTGTACCACAGGAAGGCGTAACGGATGATGTTCCACGCGAAGAAGAACAGCAGCGGACCGGCGATGCTGCCGGACAGGGCCAGGGAAGCGCCCAGTGCGCCCAGAATCGGGCGAAGGGTGAACCAGAAGGCGGGGTCGCCGACGCCGGCGAGCGGGCCCATCATACCGACCTTGACGCCCTGAATGGCGACGTCGTCAATCGGAGCACCGTTGGCGCGCTCCTCCTCGAGGGCGAGGGTAACGCCAATGACGGGGGCGGAAACATAGGGGTGGGTGTTATAGAACTCCAGGTGGCGCTTAAGAGCGGCAATCTGGTCATCCTTGCTGGTGTAGAGCTTCTTGATCGCAGGGATCATTGCGAAGCACCAGCCGCCGTTCTGCATACGCTCGTAGTTCCACGAGCCCTGAAGGAACTGATGACGGAAGCAAACCTTCTTACGGTCAGCCTTGGTGAGCTGAATCTTGTTCTCTGCCATATGTATCACTCCCCTCCTACTCGTAATCGTTCAGAATGTCGCCGAGCGGGTCACCGGAGCCACCGCCCATGCCGCCACCCTGCTTGGCCAGATCCTTAAGGCCAAGGTAGATGAGGGCAAGGGAGATACCGATGAGGCCAAGGGCGATCAGCGTGAGCTGAGGGATGGCAGCAAGGACAAAGCCGAGGATGAAGAACGGCCAGGTCTCCTTGGTGGCCATCATGTTGATGACCATGGCGTAACCGACGGAAGCGACCATGCCGCCGCCGACAGCCATGCCGCCGGACAGCCAATCGGGCATAGCGTTAAGCGCGTTAGTAACGGCCTCGGCCGGGATGATGCACAGAAGTACTGCCGGGATGGCGATACGAACACCCTGCATGAGGATGCCGGCGTACTGCCAACGCTCGATGCCGGCGAAGTCGCCCTTCTCGGCGCAGGCGTCCATGCCGTGAACCATAGCGGTAGCCAGGGTACGGCAGATCATGGTCAGGAACAGGCCAGCGACCGACAGCGGGACGGCGACGGCGATAGCGGCGGTAACGGCCTTGGCCGAATCAGTGGCGCCACCGTTGAGGGCGAGCACCATGATGATCGAAGAAGCGACCGAGGCCAGAGCGGCGTCAGGCGCGACGGCGGCGCCGACGTTAGCCCAGCCAAGGGCCATCATCTGGAGCGAACCGCCCAGGAGGATGCCCTCCTGAAGGTGACCGGTTACGAGACCGATAAGCGTGCATGCCACGAGCGGCTGATGGAACTGGAACTCATCCAGAATGCCTTCCATACCGGCAAGCAACGCGACAATCGCAACAAGCAGAATAGTGATTGCAGACATGTATCGGACCCTCCTTTACTATGCTTGAGCGGCCAGTTCGGCCTTTGCTTTCTTCAACATGGCGTCGAGATCCTCGGAGGAATCCGAAGGAACCTTGCGGACCTCGAACTTGACGCCCTTGGCCTTGAGAGCCTCGATGGTCTTGACATCGTCATCGCCCATAGCGACAGCGTTGGTGACGACGACCTTGCCCTTGGAGTGGGCCATGGAACCGATGTTGGCTTCCTTGATGTCGACGCCGGCCTCGATGGCCCTGAGCAGATCCTGCGGGTTCTCGAACAGCAGCATCGCCTTGGTGTCGCCAAAGCGCGTGTCCTTGACGACCTCGGCCATCTTCTTGATAGGCACGACGTTGGCGTGGACTCCCGGAGGGGCAGCCTGCTCGATCATGGTCTTGCGGAGCTCGTCGTGAGCAACGCCGTCGGAGACCACGATGATGCGGTTGGGGTTGATCTGCTTGGTCCACGTGGTGGCCACCTGACCATGCAGCAGACGCGTGTCGATACGGACGTGGGCGATCTTGATGTGCCCGTCGCCGATCACCGTTCCCGGAGGAATGGCACCCGCAGGAGCAGCGGCGGCCGCAGCCGGCTTCTTCTCCTCGGGCTCCAGAGACTCGGGCTTGACGCGCACGCCGGCCTTAGCCTCAGTCACGAGATGTTTTGCGATCGCATGTGCAGTGTTCTTTGCGTCAAAGCGCTGCGAATATGCCTCGATGAGCATAGGCAGGTTGACACCGGTGACGATAGCCCAGGAATCATGGCCCTCGATGAGACCGCTGATCTGGTTGAAGGGCGTGCCGCCCCACAGATCAACGAGGAAGAGCACCTGCTCCTGGTCCTCGAAGGAAGCGACTGCTTCCTCGACCTTGGCTCGGAAGTCGTCGGGGCCCATGCTCGGCTCGAGCGAGACCACGGCTACAGACGGCTGATCGCCAAAGACCATCGAGCCCGTCTGCTTGATTCCAGCCGCCAAGTCACCATGGCTAGCAAGAACAATACTTACCATCACATAACCTCCTTTTTGTCTACGTAATTCCTACACGACAGTTATGGAGTATAGCTGCAAATACAGCAGAATTGTTTGAAAAACTGCAAAAGGTAGCATTATTTGTTTAAACGTCTTAATTTGTTACAAGTTGATTACATTCCGGCATCATTGGCTGATCTGCCGCTGATAACTGATACCCAACCAATACTTACACGACGGATATGCGCATGCTGTCATTATTACCGCTTTTAAACAGATGCAAACGTGCTGAGACTGAGGCTATTTCGTTTAAACAGCTATGCCTTGACTAATGGCGAGCGATATGCTCTAGCAAAGTAGTTATTGGGGACGTTCTTAAATGGCTAGTCATTGGGGACGTTCTTTTTCGACTAGTCGTTTAAGAACGTCCATTACAGTCGAAATTGTCAGCCCGGGCCCGTCTCGAGCTA
>NZ_QSBB01000036.1:16161-16438 GCF_003465595.1 Collinsella sp. AF05-9 | reverse complement strand
CGGCTTCGCGACGCCCGCCCGCGCCTTCCGGGCGATGCTCGGCGCCGACGCGGAGGCGCTGCTGGATGCGTACGGCGTGGAGGACGTGCCCGCCGGCGGGCTCGACCTGACGCCGGGGCTCATCGCGCGGGCGCGCGAGGAAAGGGGCCATGCCCCGCTGGCCTAGCCTGAAAGGGAAAAACGGAATAGGCGGACCGACCGTTCGGCTGAGTCTGGGAAGAGGTGCCGGGCGGCGGGCGGAGCATGGCCACCGGACCCATCGAAACACATCTCCACC
>NZ_QSBB01000036.1:0-16151 GCF_003465595.1 Collinsella sp. AF05-9 | reverse complement strand
TGGCCACCGGACCCATCGAAACACATCTCCACCGCTCCTTCAACTGGGAAAACGGCGCCCCCGGGCCCCGGGAGGGGCCGCGGGGGCGTTCGGCTAGGTGCGGGAACGGCCTATTTGCTCAATGTGTTCGGCTGAGATCGGAAATCAACCGGGTTTATCCGCGCCGGCCTACCAAAAGGGACGGGTTTCTCATGGTCGGTTTTATCAGGCAAAACAGCGAAGGAGGTCGGCCTTGCGCATAGGTGAGGCCGACCTCCTTTGGAGCGTTGCATATGTATGGCGGCACAGGGTTTATTGCGCCGCGGCCGCTGGGGCGTTTCCGCAGGTAAAACATGCCAAAATAAACCTGCCCCTAAATGATAGGCTTTAGTGCTTGCCGTTGGCGGAAGCGGCACCGTTTACGTGATCGCGGGCGTAGATTACGCCGTGGACGATGGCCAAACCAGCGGCATCTGCGGCGCGGGCGCAGGTGTCCTGGAAGTCCTCGGCCTCGCGGGCGCGCAGCTGCTTGAGCACATAGTCTGCCACGGCCATCTTGCCGGGAGGGTTGCCGATGCCGGTGCGGATGCGACTAAAGTCGCGGCTGCCCATCTTGTCGATGATGGAGCGCAGGCCGTTGTGGCCGGCGTGGCCACCGCCCACCTTGACGCGCACGTCACCGGCGGGGATGTCGAGCTCGTCGTGGATGACGAGCAGCTCCTCGGCCTTGATCTTGTACTCGCGGCAGAGCTTGGAGATGGGTCCGCCCGAGGTGTTCATGTACGACTGCGGCTTGACCAGTACAATCTGGCGCTTACCGCCTTCTTCCTCGGGATCGTTGATGTTGATGAGCGCGACCTCGGCGCCGGCCTGGTTTTTCCAGTACGTGACGCCGGCCTGACGGGCCAGCTCGTCAATCGCCTTAAAGCCGGCGTTGTGGCGGGTCTCGGCATATTCCTCGCCAGGGTTGCCAAGTCCGGCAACCATGCGAATCTTAAGCGGCTGTGCAGCTGCCATATTTGTCCTTCCGTTACACATAAAAGTTTAATCAACGACAAAGGCTACCACGCCCGCCGAAGGCGAGACTTCGTTTCAGCGAAATCCCACCAGACAAAAGCGCGGCCGCGGCAGAGCGAGCCGTCGGAACAGAAGAAACCCCCGCGCGACCTTTGCGAAGCAAGGGGGAGCGCGGGGGTTTCTTCTGTCCCGACGGCGATGCGCCGGGTTGCAAGGACGATGCGATTACAGCGCGAAGTCGCCGCCGACGAGCGTGGAGACGGGCTCCTCGTGGTAAACGGCGGAGATGGCCTGAGCGAACTCCTCGGCGACCGAGATGGTCTTGATTTTGCCGCCGACCTCGACGGGGATGGCGTCGGTGACGACGCACTCGACGATGGGGGCGTCGTTCAGACGCTCGATGGCCGGACCGGAGAAGATGCCGTGGGTGGCGCAGACGTAGATGTCGCCGGCGCCCATAGCCTTGAGCTCCTTGACGTTGGCGCACAGGGTGCCAGCGGTGTCGATCATGTCGTCGTTGATGATGCAGGTCTTGCCCTTGATGTCACCGATGATGCCCATGACCTCGGCGGCGTTGTGGCGCGGACGGCCCTTGTGGGCGATGGCCAGGTCGCAGCCGAGCATGTCGGACAGCTTCTTGGCGGCCTTGGCGCGACCCACGTCGGGGGAGACGACAACCAGGTTGTCGGTGTCGAAGTGCATGTCGTTGTAGTACTGGCCAAACAGCGGCAGTGCGGACAGGTGGTTAACCGGGATATCGAAGAAGCCCTGGATCTGGCCCTGGTGCAGGTCGAGGGTGATGATGCGGTTGACGCCGGCACGCTCGAGCAGGTTGGCGACGAGGCGGGCGGTGATGGGCTCGCGCGGGCCGGCCTTGCGGTCCTGGCGGGCATAGCCGTAGTGGGTGATAACGGCGGTGATGGAGCGGGCGGATGCGCGCTTGGCAGCGTCGGTGGCGATGAGCAGCTCCATGAGCATGTCGTTGACGTTGCCGCCGGCCACGGACTGAATCAGGAAGACGTCGGCGCCGCGGACGGTCTCGTCGTAGCGGGCGTAAATCTCACCATTGGCGAACTGCTTTAGCGTAAGGCCCGAAAGCTCGACCCCAAGGTACTCAGCAATCTTCTGAGCGAGGGGACGGTTGGAGGAACCGGAATACACGCGGATGGACTTGCGCATATTCTCCGACTTCTCGGGATCATTAATCGGCATTACCCTTCTCCTTTATACATCGAATGCCATATAGATGCCTTGTTGCATTGTAACCGCGCGGCGGGGTTTATCGGGTCCTGATAACGTCTTTACCGCCAACGGACACGAACCGACCACTCATCCGGTTGCGCAGGTCACGATAGAAAAAGGAGCCGCCCCCATGGAGCAGCTCCTTTTGTGCTTGGTAAAACGTTATACCTCGTCGTCCTCGTGCAGACGGCGGCGATAATCGGCGGCCCAGCCCTCAATATTTACCTGACGGGCGCGGCCCAGGCCGAGTGCGTCAGCCGGGACCGGATCGGTGATGACGGAGCCGGCGGCCACGAGCGCGCCGTCGCCGATCTGGGCGGGCGCGACCATCATGGTGTCGGAGCCAATGAAGGCGTCCTTGCCGATGACGGTCTTGTGCTTGTGGACGCCGTCGTAGTTGCAGGTGATGGAGCCCGCGCCCACGTTGACGCCGGGGCCCATGGTGGTGTCGCCGATGTAGGACAGGTGCGGCACCTTGGAACCCTCGCCGATCGTGGACTTCTTGATCTCCACGTGCGTGCCGGCCTTGGATCCGTCGAGCATGTGGGTGCCCGGGCGCAGGTAGGCGCGCGGGCCGCAGTCGACGCCATTCTCGATGACGGCCTCGATGGCGATGGTCTCATCGATGGTGCAGCCGCTGCCGACGGTGGTGTCGGTGAGGCGGCTGTTGGGGCCGAGCTGGCACTCCTCGCCCACGGTGACGTGGCCGATCAGGTGCGTCTGCGGCCACACGACGGTGTCGCGGCCGATGGTGGCGTCGGGGCCGATCCAAGCCTGCGTGGGGTCGATGAACGTGACGCCCTCGGCCATCCAGTGCTCGTTGATGCGGTCGCGCGCGATGGCGGTAAGCTGCGCGAGCTGGATGCGGCTGTTGACGCCCGGGCCGTCGCGGTAGTCGTCGCAGTGGAAGATGGAGACTGCCTGGCCGTGACCCTTGAGGATTTCGAGCATGTCGGGCAGGTAGTACTCGGACTGCGCGTTGTCGTTGCCGATCTCGTTAATGTGGGCGGCGAGCTGCGCGCCGTCGAAGGCGTAGCAGCCGGCGTTGCACTCGAGTAGCTCGGCGGCCTGCTCGGGCGTGCAGTCCTTCTGCTCGATGATGCGCTCGATCTGACCATCGGCGCCCAGCTTGATGCGGCCGTAGCCAAAAGGATCGGGCGGGGTCATGGTCATGACGGTGCAGGCGAGCTCGCCGGTGGCGACGGTCTGTGCGAACTTGGCGACGGTGTCGGCGGTGATGAGCGGCAGGTCGCCGTTGAGCACGACGACGGGGCCTTGCGTGATGCCGCAGGCCTCGAGCGCGACCTTTACGGCGTGGCCGGTGCCCAGGCGCTCGGTCTGCTCGACGCACTCGACTTTGGTGGCGCTGTTGGCGTAGGCGCCGTCGATGAGGGCGCGCATCTCGTCGGCGTGGCTGCCGATGACGACCACGACGCGGCTGCAGCCGGCCTTGATGGTGGCGTCGACGATCCACTGGACCATGGGCTTACCCAGGATCTTGTGCGAAACCTTGCAGTGGTTCGACTTCATGCGGGTGCCCTCGCCGGCAGCGAGGATAATTGCGGTTGCGTCCATGTGATCTCCTGTTACGTTATAGAGACGTGTGTTTGGAAACGATACACGGCGCAATATGATACCGCAGGCATATGACGAGCGCGTAACGTTTGGGCCGCGGCGGCTGGGTTTGTGGTTCCGGCGCGGCGGTTGCGCTGCTTGTGCGGTGTTTGCGGCGCTGCGGCATTGGTATTTGGGTGAGAGGGCGGGTGCCCGTGGACAATATGCGAGAGAGGTCGGCCATCGAGCCCGTCGCGGCATTCTCGATGTCGCACCCGGCGGTGCCTGCGCTCTACATGGCGCTAACGCTGGGACTCACCATGTTCTCGATGCAACCGGTGCTGATCGCGCTGTCGCTCGCAGGCGGGCTGGCATACGGCTTTGCGACCCGCGGGGCTGCTCGCACACTGAACGCGCTTCGCTGGCAGCTGCCGGTGATTTTGATCATTGCGCTGGTCAACCCGCTGTTTAGCGCCTCGGGCTCGACGGAGTTGTTCCGCATCGGCATGCGCGCAGTGTATTTGGAGAGCATGGTATACGGCCTGTGTATGGGCGGGCTGTTTGTGGCGAGCGTGCTGTGGTTTGAGGCTGCGGCGTCGATGCTCGAATACGAAAAGGTGCTCGCGTTGCTGGGCAACGCCGCGCCGGTGCTCGCGCTCATGATCTCGATGTGCATGCGGCTTATCCCGCAGTTTTTGCGCCGCGGCCGCACGGTGCTGGCGGTGCAGGACGCGATCGATGTGCCGGGCCGCGCGCCGGCCGACCCCGTGCGTTCGCGTTTGCGGGCATCGAGTGTGTTGATGGGCTGGGGCATGGAAGATTCGCTGGAGCGCGCGGACGCCATGCGCTCCCGTGGGTGGGGCGCCGCGACGCGTCGAACGACGTATGCGCGGTATCGACTGGGGCGCAGCGACGTTGTCGCGCTGGTTGGGCTTGCGTTGTTTGGCGTGGCCACGGCGGCAGTGGCGTGGACCGCGACGACGCAGTATTCGTTTTATCCGCAGCTCTCGGTGCCGGCGCCGTGGCCGGGCTATGTCGTGTACGCTGCCTGGATGGTGCTGCCTTGCGCGTTGCATGCGATTGATGAGAAGAGGTTTGGCTGATGGCTCGGTTTGATAGGAGCTCGGCGGCGGGTGTGGCATATGGCTCGGCCGCGCCGGCGATTGAGGTGCGAGGCCTTAGTTTTGCCTATCCCGGGGCCGAGGCACCGGTGCTCGAGGGACTTGATTGGCGTGTTTCCCAAGGTGCGTTTGCGCTGCTTGTTGGCGGTACCGGGTCGGGCAAATCGACGCTGCTGTCGCTGCTCAAGCCCGAGATCGCTCCGGCGGGTACGCGCTCCGGCGAGCTGCGCGTGCTGGGCGAGCCCGTCGCCGACATGGACGTGCGGGCATCGGCGGAGCGCGTGGGTTATGTGTTCCAGGATCCCGAGAACCAGATCGTGTGCGAAACCGTGTGGCACGAGATGGCGTTTGGCCTAGAGAATCTGGGTGTGTCGCGCGACGAGATGCGCCGTCGCGTAGCTGAGACCAGCTATTTCTTTGGACTGGAAGATTGGCTTCACCGCGATACCGATGCGCTTTCGGGCGGACGCAAGCAGCTGCTGTCGTTGGCGGCCGTGCTGGCCTTGCGCCCGCGCGTGCTGCTGCTCGACGAGCCCACGTCCCAGCTCGATCCTGTTGCCGAGAAAAATTTTCTGCACGCGCTGTTTCGCGTGAACCGCGAGCTGGGTTGCACGGTTGTTGTGGCAACGCACCAGCCGCGCCCGATGCTCGAATATGCGACGTGTGCGTACCGGATTGAGGACGGTCGCGTGCGCGAGGTGGCGGATATGGCTTCTTTGGGACGCCGAGAATCGCTGTTTTCCGACGACATGTTGGGGTGGGGTGCCGTCCGATGTGCAAAAAACGGAGTATTCAGCAGGCGTGAGGACAATTTGGGCTCTCTGGAGCCGCCCGGGGACGTATCGAGCGCGAAAAAAAGTTCGAAATTGGACAAATCGTCCGAATTTGTGGCGCAAACGTCGCTCGAGAACGGCTCGGAAGCCTTCCCGCGCACGGATGGGAGCAGAATACTCCAAAAAATGCACGGCGGGTCGGCTACCACCCTGGCAGGGAGCTGGTTTCGCTACGATCGCGCGGGCGGCTGGGTGCTGCGCGGGCTCGACGTGGCGTTTTCGGCCGGTGCGGTGCATGCGATCGTGGGCGGCAACGGATGCGGTAAGTCGACGATGCTCTCGGTACTGGCCAAAACGGTCAAGTTGCAGCGTGGTCGCATGGTGCGTGGGGCGGCATCGGCGGCGCTGCTGCCCCAGAATCCCAAGGCGTTGTTGGTTGCCGAGACGGTGCGCGACGAGCTGATGGAATGGGCTTCGGCCTGCGGGTACGACGAGGCTATGGCGCGGGAGCGCGCGGCGAGTCTGGGGCTCGCGGACTTGGGGGAGCGCCACCCCTATGACCTTTCGGGCGGACAGCGTCAGCTGCTTGCGTTGGCAAAGCTGCTGTTGATCGGCCCCGAACTGCTATTGCTCGATGAGCCCACCAAGGGTTTGGACCTGGCCAGCCGCCGCATCATCGCCCGCGCCCTGCGCGACCATGCGCAGGCTGGCGGCACCGTCGTCATGGCGACGCACGACCTGGACTTTGCCGAGCAGGTTGCCGATGACATTTCCATGATGTTTGATGGCGAGATCGCCTGCATGGAGCCGCCGACCGACTTCTTTGCCGACAACGTGTTTTATAGGGCGTGATGGAATGGTGGATTATCGCGTCTCGCGCCTACTTGCAAAACTGGAGATTCCGCTGTTGTTGGCGGTGCCGGCGGTAATGGCCGCAGCATTGCTGACGGGCATTGAGCAGACAGCGCTTGCCATGCTGGTTGTGGTGGCGCTGGTGCTTGCGCTGTTCTTTGCGGGTTACGAGGCGTCGCGCCCGGGCCTGCGCCAGATTATGCCCACGCTGGTGTTGGCGGCGTTGGCCGCGGCGGGGCGCATCTTGTTTGGCCCCATTCCCGACTTTAAACCCGTGAGCGCCATCGCCATTATCGCCGGTGCGACACTCGGCCGTCGTAATGGCTTTATGGTCGGTGCGCTGGCAGCGCTGACCAGCAATTTCTTTTTTGGGCAGGGCATGTGGACGCCGTGGCAGATGTATGCCTGGGGTCTGGTGGGCTATATCGGTGGCGCACTGGCGCATGCGGGCGCGTTTGACCGCGCCGATGGAACCGTGCGAATGCCGGCACTGTTGGCGTATGGCTTTGCGTCGGGCTTGCTGTATGGCGTCGTGATCAACGCGTATGACATCATTGGTTTTGTACAGCCGCTTACTTGGGCGGGTGCCGTGGCGCGTCTTGCCACGGCAGTGCCGTTCGATATTACGCACGGCCTTGCGACCTGCGTGTTTTTGGCCGCCTTGTACAAGCCTTGGTGCCGTCGCATTAACCGTGTCGTCGTGAAATACGGGCTGTAGGGCTGGTTGCGCCGGGGCGGGAATCAATACTGCCGAAGTGCCATTCCAAAACTATGCCGGTTTACGGGGCTAGATTGGCGCGGGCCGACTATACCAGCATTTTTCGAAATAGGGCACACCGTCTACCTGCGGTTTTATTATCTCGGAATTGCATATGGTTGGGGGTTCGCGATTCAGCCCCGTAAACCGGCATAGTTTTGGAATGGCCGGCTGATATGACGGGCATCGTGGCCCTCAGAGATCCAAATTGATCCATTTTCTTCCGTCCCCAGATGTCCCCAGGGAATCAGTTGACGGCGCTTGCCACGAAACTGGCCCATCTACTACGTTTAGCTTGATACTCCCGACCATGACCGCGTTTTATGAAAAACCGCAGGCTTTCTACCTGCGGTTTTCTTTTTGCGTTGTTCGCTGTGGTTGAGGGTGGTGGCTTAAACGTAGTAGATGGGCCAGTTTCGTGGCAAGCGAGCTGCGTGGATGATCTCGCGAAGTGAAAATGATTCGTTTTCCTCCGTCCCCAGGGGATCAGCTGGGGCTAGAGCTCTAGCGTGAGGGTGACGGGGCAGTGGTCGCTGCCAAAGATGTCGCCGCGGATGCCCGTGTCGCGCACGTTGCCGGCGATTGCGTCGCTTACCAGGAAGTAGTCGATGCGCCAACCGGCGTTGTTCTTGCGGGCATTAAAGCGGTAGCTCCACCAGCTGTAGACGCCCTCGACGTCGGGGTTTGCCGCGCGCCAGGTATCGGTAAAGCCGGCGTTGAGCAGCTCGGTAAACTTGCCGCGCTCCTCGTCCGAAAAGCCGGCGTTGCCGCGGTTGGACTTGGGGTTCTTAAGGTCGATCTCCTCGTGCGCCACGTTAAAGTCGCCGCAGGTCACGACGGGTTTGCCGGTCTCGCGCTCGAGCGCGTTCAAAAAGCCGCGGTAAGCATCGTCCCAGGCCATGCGCACGTCGATGCGGGCGAGTTCATTTTGGGCGTTGGGTGTATAGACGTCGACAAACCAGAACTTGTCGAACTCCAGCGCGCAGACGCGGCCCTCGGTTGCGGCTTGGGCGACGAGTACGGCCGCCTCGCCCTCGCCGGCGTGGGGTAACAGCGCGTCGGCATGCAGCACGCACAGCGGTTCCTGGCGGCTAAAGACCGCAGTGCCCGAATAGCCTTTACGCTCGGCGTGGCTCCAGGTTTGGTGATAGCCGGCCAGGTCAATATCGACCTGGCCTTCTTGCAACTTGGTCTCTTGCAGCGCCAGGATATCGACGTCGAGTTCTTGCGCGATCTGGATAAAGCTCGGGTCCTTTTTGAGCACGGCGCGCAGGCCGTTGACGTTCCACGAGGCGAAAGTGTAAGTCTGAGGCATGGTGTCCTTTCGACGGGGTTTGCAGGCTTAAGATTAGCGCAACAGGGGCGGGGTGGGCTCCGTGGGCGACGGCGCAATCGCAGCCGCCCCGACCAACATGGACGGAGGACAAACATGACGCAAGCGATAACAGATCCCAAGCAGGCCTCCGCGGCGTTGGCGGAGCTGTTCGACACCCACGAGCGCGTGGTTTTCTTTGGCGGCGCGGGCGTTTCCACGGCGAGCGGCATTCCCGATTTTCGCAGCGTGGACGGCCTGTATCATCAGCAGTTTGCCTATCCGCCCGAGACTATGCTCTCGCATAGCTTTTATGAGGCGCATCCGGCCGAGTTCTTCGACTTCTACCGCACCAAGATGATTGCGCTTGGCGCCAAGCCCAACCGCTGCCACACCAAGCTGGCCGAGCTGGAGCGCGCCGGCAAGCTAAATGCCGTGGTGACGCAAAATATCGACGGCCTGCATCAGATGGCCGGCTCACAGCGCGTGTTCGAGCTGCACGGATCGGTCCATCGCAACATTTGCCAGTCGTGCGGCGCGGTCTATAGCGCCGAGTGGATTTGCTCGCGCGAGCACGAGGACGCCGCGGGCGTACCCGTGTGTCCTGCGTGCGGTGGGCGCATCAAGCCCGATGTGGTGCTCTACGAGGAGCCGCTCGACGAGCACGTGCTGACCGGCGCCGTTGCCGCCATCGCCGCGGCCGATGCCCTCATTGTGGGCGGGACCTCGCTCGTGGTGTATCCGGCGGCGGGTCTTACGCGTTACTTTACCGGCGATACGCTGGCCATTTGCAATCTTGCTCCCACCGATCAGGATGCAAATGCCGACCTGCTGATTTCTTGCGACATCGCGGCCGCGTTTGCGTTCCAGCCCGTGTGCGCGGATACAATAGAAAGACTGATTGCAAAGCGACCCCGCCGCCTGCGCCCGAGCGCGGCGGCGCGGGCATTTGAGGAGGATGTTCATGGCGAACGATAGCAAGACATGGCGGTGCGGAAAGTATGAGCTCAGCTTTGACCGTCCGCGCATCATGGGCGTCCTCAACGTGACGCCCGATTCGTTTAGCGATGGCGGGGAGCATTTCGACCCGGATGCCGCCATCGAGTACGGCCTGGCGATGCTCGACGCCGGCGCCGACATCATCGACGTGGGCGGCGAGTCCACGCGCCCCGGATTTACCCCGGTCAATCCCGATGAGGAGGCTCGCCGCGTGCTGCCCGTGGTGCGCGCGCTGGCCAAAGAGGGCGCCATCGTCTCGATCGACACGCGCCACGTGGCGGTTGCTAAGGCGGCCGTGCGCTGCGGCGCCTCGATCGTCAACGACGTGACCGGCTTCACCGACTCCAAGATGGTCGAGTTTGTTAAGACGAGCACCTGCGGCGTCATTGTGATGCATGCCGGCGAGGTCGCCGCTCCCGCTCGTACGCACGCGACGGTGCAGCTCGATACCTCGGCCGCGGCGTTTGTTGCCGAGAAGGCGCGCGAGGCGGCTGCCGAGGCCGCGCGTGAGGCCGAGAAGCCGGCTCGCCGCCGTCGCGGCAAGTTGCTGGGCGAGCCTAAGCCGGAGACCAAGCTTCCGGGCGGCGTGGTGCAGCCCTCGTTGCCGTTTGGCGAACCTGAGCCCGCGACCGAGCCTGCAAGCGAGCAGGAGACGCCGGCCGCCGAGCAGGCTGCTGCCGCCGAGACCGTCGCGCCCGCGCCCGAGGCCACCGAGGCCGCATCGGAGTCCAATGACCGCCTGGCCGCCATGATGCGCCGCAGTGCCCGCCGTGAGGAAGCCTATGTGCCCACCTCGCAGCTCCGCCGCTTTACCCTGCCCGATTCTGCGCCCATCATGCGCCGCGTCATGGGCTTTCTATCCGACCAGGCCCGCGCGCTCATCCACGCCGGCGTGTCGCGCGACCGCATCTGCATCGATCCCGGTCCGGGCTTTGGCAAGACGGCCAACGAGGACATCGTCATCCAGCGCGAGACTGCCAAGATGGCGTCACTGGGCTATCCGCTCATGTGCGCCGTATCGCGCAAGCGCTTTGTGGGCGCCGTCTCGGGCGTGACCGAGGCCGCCGAGCGCGATGCCGCTACGTTTGGCGTGTGCCTGGGCGCCATCCAGGCCGGTGCCAACATCGTGCGCGTGCACGACGCCGCGGGTTTTGCGCAGTTCCTGAACGGCTACTGGGCGGTTGCCAAGCCGCAGCCGCGCCGCGCGTTTGTGGCCGTGGGCTCCAACCTGGGGCATCGCTGTGACAACATCCGCGCCGCACGCGACATGATCGCCGAGATTCCACTCACCTGCGTGTCCAACTCCTCCAAGATCTACGAGAGCGAGCCGGCCTACGAGACGCGTCAGGACGCGTTTGCCAACGCCGTCATCGAGATCAAGACCGAGCTGGCGCCGTTGGTGCTGCTCGACGAGCTCATGAAGATCGAGGCCGAGCTGGGCCGCGACCGCTCCAAAAAGGCCAAGGCCAACGGCCCGCGCACCATCGACCTGGACCTGCTGTGGATGGACGGCGAGACTCACGGCGGCAAAAAGCTGCGCCTGCCGCATCCGCTCATTGGCGAGCGCGACTTTGTGCTGGTGCCGCTCGAGGACCTGATGCACGACCCGGCGCGGTTCTTCCGCTACAACGGCGTCGAGGTCAAGGAGCCCGAGGACCGCGTGGGCCATATCGTGGGCGAATTGGGGCGTATGTAGATGATTGAGATGAATGCTGTAGCCGTCGGTACCGAGCTTGACGCCGCGCGCGACGCGGGCCGCGAGGGCGCGTCTGCGGGCTGGTGCGCTTGGAGCGCGGGCGAGGCGTCGTTGACGTTTTCGCTGGTCGTGCGCCCGGACGTGAACATGCATGCCTTCCACGGCCTGCCGTTTGTGGCGGCGATGGGCATGATGGACGCGCTCGTGGGCACGGCGTCGACGCCGGGCCTGGGCCTTGCCGGCAAGGTGAGCATTGAGTGGCCGAGCAATATCGTGTGCGGCGCGCCCGCGTTTGAGACGTCGTTCGCGCGCGTTGCCGTCAACGGCGGTGCCGGTGCCGCGGGCATGTTTGCCGCGGTGACGGTTGATATTGAGCGTGCGGCGCTGGGTGAGCTTGGCGTGGATATGGCAGATGAGGCGCTGATCGAGGCATTGGCCGCCGCCGTGCTGGTCCGCGTGGACACCTGGGCGGTTGTTGCTAACACGCCGCAGGGCGCTGCCGGTCCGCTGGCTCCCGTGCTGGGCGAGTACTTCGATATGGTGCCACTGCTGGGTCGTCAGGTCGCGGCGGTGTCGCCCAGCGGCTTGCCGCTTGCGGTCGGTGTGTTTGCGGGCCTGGACATCTGGGGCCGCGCGACCATCAAGACCGATGCCGGCGAGCAGGAGTTTCCGCCCGAGGCCGTACGGATTCGCGGACTGTAACGCGAGGCGCCCGCGCTCAAAGATAGCGATGACAACAAGACCCTCCTCGGCTGTGCCGGGGAGGGTTTCGCTTGTTTGGGGAATGGGTTGCCGGCGCCCTATTCCTCAAAACCGAAAAATTTTCGTTTTTGAGGAATAGGACCGATGCGTTGCCTAGTTCGCCGCTCGCGCTCGACTTAAACCCCGCCTTACCCCAGCTTCTGCATGCGGCGGTAGATTTCGCAGATGCCTTTGATGGTGAGCTGCCCGTCGACCACGTCGAAGGCATCGGTCGAATCGGCGACGATGCCGGCGAGACCGCCTGTGGCGATAACGGTGGCGTCCTCGCGGCCCAGCTCGCGCTTCATGCGAGCGACCAGGCCTTCGGCCATGGAGGCGGCGCCCATCACGGCGCCGACCTTGATGCATTCCTCGGTGTCGCGGCCGATGGCGTGCTCGGGCGCCTCGAGCGGCACGCTGGCGAGCTTGGCGGCACGGGCGGCAAGTGCGTCCATGGAGATGCGGATGCCCGGCGCGATCGCTCCGCCAATGTAATAGCCGTCCTCATCGATGACGTCGATATTGGTCGCGGTGCCAAAGTCCACCACGATTGCCGGCGCGCCGTAGAAAGTCTCGGCCGCAACGGCGTTGGCGACGCGGTCGGCACCTACGGCCTGGGGGCGCGCCGCGCGCAGTTTGGTCACCGCGGCCGTCTGCGGCCCGATAACGATGGCGTCTGCCGCGATACGGTCGGCCACAGTGTGCCACTCGCGCGAGAGCTGCGGCACCACGCCGGCGAAGGCGATCGCGTCGACCGCGTCGAGCGAGAGGTCGTGCATCTTAAAGAAGCCCATCAGGCGCACATGGATCTCGTCGGCGGTATAGGAGCGGTCGGTGGGCATGCGCCACGACTGCACCAGCTCGTCTCCGTCAAACAGGCCCATGGCCGTCTGCGTGTTTCCCATATCGATAGCGAGCAGCATGTCTACTCCCGGTGTCGGCGTAAAAGGACGCGCACCATTGTATACGTGCCGTCGGCGGCGCTCGGCTGCGATTCGTTCACGGCGATATGGGCTGAGGGGTTTTAAATATGAAGGAATTATGCTCTACGAGATTTTCCTTGCCGTTTACCGAACTCCCACGTAATATTCTTTCTTGCGCACATGAGGCGCCCAGACATTGCGGGGTGGAGCAGTCTGGTAGCTCGCCGGGCTCATAACCCGGAGGTCGTAGGTTCAAATCCTGCCCCCGCGACCAAGTATGTTGAACTACCTGCGGAAACGCAGGTAGTTTTTCTTTTATAGAAGCAATCAATAGATAATTGTCCCCACTATTGTCCCCACTTTCAAATGTGCAGAATACCGCATCGCCTTGGATACGGTGGGAAATCTGAGGTAATATGGGGACAATTGCATACGGAGCCGTGAAAGAAAATTAGTGCTCGCAGGGCTGCGCGAACGTCGTGATATGCGCATAAGATGAGCTATTGGCGAAAAGTCACCGCTAGGCATACCACCCCGAGAGAAGACGGCGGCTTGGTAACCGTTGCTTCGAGGCGAGCGATCCCACACTACAGATGGGGACAAACAGCTTCCAGCATCCTATTATGTGAGCGAAAGGCAGCGACGGTCGGAAAAGTCGTTCACGGGATGTGCCGGTCCAGGTAGAGGCACGGAGCGACGGCAGGGAACGGGTAGGGTGCCTGTCTCTGTGTCGCTTTGTTTATATCGACTCTCCGTTACTAGGTGGACGGAGGGCCGTTATGAAGCACAAAGACAAAGACAATCCAATTCCAGCTTTCATCCCGATGGCGCTTTCAAGTGAGGACGCCGCCCGTGCGCTCGGCGTTTCCCCGAAGACGCTCGCCAACTGGCGCTGTGCGGGTAGGGGGCCTGCCTATGTTCATATCGGCGATTCCCCTCGCTCTCCAGTTCTGTATCTGATGGAGGACTTGGAGGATTGGCTTCGCTCCCGCCGCCGTTGCGTGGGAGGTGAGTAATGCATGGCTGATGTGAACGGTCGGCTTGAGCCGGACTACGCCAAGATGGAGCGTGAATGTCGCGACAGCATGAGAAGGGTGCTGCCGGAGGTCCAATGCGGCAAACTCGCTTGGGCGATCTGGAACTACTACCTTGATAAGGAGGAGCCGAAGCTGCCCAAGCCGGCGATGCTCGTATTCGAAGCCTATAGGTCCCAGCTCGATTTCAGGCGAGAGAAGTCAATCGAACAGCTGGCGCGCAATCAGTTGGGCAAGGCCCCTTCAATCGCCGGTGATTCAGGAGAAACCTGCGAAGTTTTGCCAGAAACCTGTAGAAATCTAAGCGGTTCTGAAAAGGGTTTCTTTAAAAACTCTGAAGAGGAAGGGAAATCTACCTGCGATTGTGGCGCAATCCACTGTGCGGTGACCGCGCGGTTGCCGGACGGCGACTGCGAACATATAGATAAAGAAAGAGCTACATTAAGCTCTAGAACTAGGGATGGGGCAGGGTTTGGTTTCGAGGAAAGCGGAAGAGCCCGCGCTCCGACTCTCGATGAAGTGAGGGCCTACTGCGAGCAATGTGGTCTGATTGTCTCTCCCGAAAGGTATTTCGACTACTACAACTCCAGCGGGTGGCGCGACAAGAACGGCAGTCCTATTCGCGACTGGCGGTCTAAGCTTCGCGCCTGGAACGAGCGGGAGGGGCATTACCCCGAAAAGGCGCAAGCCGTAGATTCCGGAAACGGCACGAATGGACGCAAGGGCCTCAGGATTGGTCTCATCACAAGTTCTGACAAGAAGGAGGGCGAGTGGTTCGTGCAGTCACCTGCTGAGCACGCTGGCCCCATCTCGGGAAGTAGGGGAATGAGCCGGGATGAGGCCGAGCGCCTGGCAATCGAATTGTATCCGGATTTGCGGTCCTATGTTTAGGGGAAGGTATCAAGGTCACTCTAGGGGGTGGTTCTGGGTGTCGAGGGAATCGAGGTTTCCGTGCGGGCTTCGTTTGATTCGGGAGTGCGTCTGCGATGTCCCTATGCTTGTGATGACCGATTTCGAGGACCGAGGTGTTTTGCCGTCAGATGATGCCCAGCATCGTTGCCGGCGATGCCGGCCCGCCGTCCACACCGCTCGCTTGATTGCCCTGCAAGTCTCGGGAGGCCCGCCTTCCCGGGTTGAAAATAGGGGCGGCGGCACTCCTATTTTCAACCCGGGAAGGCTCTCGCGCTGCTTAACAGCAGTGCTCACCGGCTAGAGCCGCTCTCCGAGTTGCAAGATTTGGGAAGTGTACGGACAAAGTCCACTGTTGTGGACTTTTCCTTCATTTCCATCTTGCTCCCGAGCGGCCTTAGTGGCCTTGACGGGAGGGTTCTCGCGCTTTGAAAAACTGGCAATTTCGGATTGCCTGTTTTCGGCAGCCGGCATGACCGCCGTCTGATTTTACGCTACCAGCAAACGCGGCGGCGCCATGCGCTAGTAGCTTGTTTTTGGAAAACGGGAGGAGTCGAAATCGGCATGCGAAGAAAAGGGGCGCGCGTCGAGGTGCGCATGACGGAGCGCGAGAAGGAAATCCTCAAGCGAAAAGCCGACAAAAACGGCATGACAGTTTCCGAGTACGCCCGAAAACTCCTCGCCAATTCCGACGATGAGACAATCAAGGTCATTGACACGGGCCCTTTGAGAATGGCGGCACACGAACTCGCGAAGCAGGGGACGAACCTGAATCAGTTCATGAGATTCCTGAACTCCAAAGGCGCGAGGGCATTCAACCAAGATGAAGCCAAGGCGGTTTTGGAGAAAGAGGTCTCGGCGTTCTCTGAAATCATGGAAGCGCTCGCAGCGCTCCGTATGGAGGCCGACCGAAACGGCGTCCATCTGCAAATCGAGGGTTTCGACAGTATCGAGAATGAGTGACGCGGGCAAGGAAAGGGTCGATGACACGATACGCCATCGACCCTTATCCAAGTCTGGTCTTCGGTTTTGGCGGTCGTGTCAATTCCGCAGTCCGTGAACGAGTCGGCTTGGATCCGCGCGGGCGCGGAAGACGCCGCCTCATGGTCACTGAGTGTCGCATTGGCCCGGCTACCTATTTCGTTTGAGTGCCTTTATCCTGTTTGCGATTAGAAAAAGCCCCGGCCATTGAACTGCCTCCCATTTCTTGGACACAAGAAATGGGAGGCTTTTTTATGGCTG
>NZ_QSBB01000035.1:0-17624 GCF_003465595.1 Collinsella sp. AF05-9 | reverse complement strand
ATACGGGTGCATCATCGACGTCTTCAATACAGAAGATATCAGTGCGGAATGTTTTTAAGGGGATGCCCCTGGGTGGCCCTATGGTAACGTGACTAGCGATGTCTACAGGGACCCACGCTTTGAAGGGGCGCCGGGCTGAAATTATGGCCTTTTATTGGTAGGGGCTCTTGCTAGGCTGGAGCCCTTACTAGAGGCAGGCCTCTGCGATGCGCTTTTTGAGTTCGTCGATACCGGTACCGGTCTGGGAGCTTGTGATGATTACGTTCTCGGCCGGGACGTTGAGCTGCTTTTTGATGGCTGCTGCCTGGCGGGCCTGCTGGGTGCGGCTGAGCTTGTCGGCTTTGGTGAGGCAAACGATAAAGTTGAACTCGTTGCCCTGCAGGTAGTCGATCATGTCATGGTCGAGCTTGCTGGGGTCGTGACGAATGTCAACCAGCGATACGACCAGGTTAAAGCTGCGCTCGGAGTCAAAGAAGTCGCCAATAAGCTCGGCCCAGCGGTCGCGCTCGGCCTTGGAGCGACGGGCGAAACCGTAACCCGGCAGGTCCACGAAATGCACGTCGTCGACCTCAAAGAAGTTGATGTTGCTCGTCTTGCCCGGCGTACTGGAAACCTTGACCAGGTTCTTGCGGCCAAAGAGCTTGTTCATAATCGACGACTTGCCCACGTTGGAGCGGCCGACAAAGCTCACCTCGGGGCAGGTGGACTCGGGAATCTGCGAAACCTTGCCGTAGCTGGCGACGAACTTGGCAAGCTGGTAGTTAATGGAATCGGCCATGGACACTCCTTGGTCGTAGGTTCTTACAAAAGAGCGCGCTATTGCGCAGCAGCAATGCGGCGGACGATATCGAGCGTGATGTCACTTGCGACACGCGCGTACTCGAACAGATCGAACTCTCGGTCGCAAATTGCATCGTACGCCTCGTCACAATTATCGCTGATAGCGCGCAACACCAGGCAATCGACACCATTTTTGGTTGCGACATGGGCAATTGCCGCGCCCTCCATGCCGACACAATCGGCATGCGTCGCCTCGATAGCGTCGTTGCGCATGGCGGTGCCCGTCACAAAGCGGTTACCCGTGGCAATCGTGCCGACCAGGAATTGTTTGGCTCCCTCGTTCGAAGCGGCTGCATTTGTCGAAGCATCAACAAACCCACGCTCAGCAAGCACGTCGACGGCAATATCGACCAGCGCGGGTGTCGAGCCAAACTCCTCGAGCCCCGGTGCGGACTCGGCGATAAGCGCGGTATCGGTATCCAGATAGCGTAGGCGTTTGCCAATGACCACGTCGTCGATATGGAGCTTGGGGTTCAAACCGCCCGCAATGCCCGAAAACACAACAGCCTGCGGAGCATACTTGCTAATGAGGTGCTGTGTTGCAGCGGCGGCGTTCACCGTGCCCATGCCCGCCGTTGTGGCGACAACTGTCAGACCGTCGAGCTCACCGCTCACAACGGTCAAGCCTGCCTCCCGCGCCTCGCAAACGTCGCTCAGCTCTTCCTTAATCTGCATGATCTCTTTTTCGAGCGCACCGATAATCGCGATGGTAGCCATACCATTCCCCAAACCTATACGAAATTCTCAACCACGGTATGGTACCAGCATTTTGTTTGACCTCGCCAAACGAACACGCTAAGCCAGTGCAGCTCGCGTATCAAACAGAGCCTTTGCAATCGCGGCCGTAACCTCGCTCGAGCGGTCGCTCCACGGCATCGATGTCATGACGCTCATGACATAGGTACGGCCATCGATGTCGATAAGGCCCGCATCGCATGTCGAATAGTAACCATCCTCGCTGACCCAACCCACCTTGTTGCACATCTTAAAGGGTAGTCAATTTGGGACGGGCTTGTTAGCCAATGGCCGACCTGAGCTCCGCACGGCGCTTTTTCATGCCGGCCATGACGGCGTTGCGCAGCTCGGGCATGCGCGCGGTATCCATCTGGGGCACGCCCTCGAGCTTATAGGGAATACCCAGCTGCTCGTACTTGACGACACCCATCGTGTGATACGGCAGCATTTCCAGGCCCACCACGTTGTGCCATGGAGCGATCAGGCGACCGAGCTTCTCGCATTCCTCCGCCGTATCGGTGATACCCGGCACCACCACGTGGCGAATAACAACCTTAATCTTGCGACGGGCAAGCTCATCGCCAAACGCCAGGATGCGCGCAGGATCGCAACCGGTCAGCTTTTTATGCTCAACCGGATCGGCATGCTTGATGTCGAGCAGCACCATATCGGTCTCGTTGAGAACAGCATCGAACTTCTCCGGATGCTTGGGATCAAATGCATAGCCACAGCTGTCTAGGCAGGTGTGTACGCGGCCATCGGGGTTGTTGTGCATTGCACGGAACAGGTCGGCCAAAAACTCGGGCTGCAGGAGCGGTTCGCCGCCCGAAACGGTAATGCCGCCGCTACGGTAGAACTCATGGTTGCTCTGGAACTCGTCCATGAGATGCTCGACGGTCACCATCGTGCCGCCGTTAACAGACCAGGTATCGGGATTGTGGCAATACGCGCAGCGCATGGGACAGCCCTGAACAAACACCACAAAGCGGATGCCGGGTCCGTCGACCGTTCCCATCGTCTCGATCGAATGCACGCGACCCAGGGCATACGCAGAGTCCTCGGGATGAGCATCCACACCCTCAAGCGTCATTTCTGCCATTCGCGCTACCTTGCCTCTCCTTGGATGCAACCAATTAAAATGCCAGAGCCATTCTAGCCCATGCGTTTGCGTTTAAACGTCTCGGACTAGAACGGCACGTTTTAATCTATCCCCCATCACCATGGCTGGGGGGCTACGTCGAGATGTCAGGCTGGAGAACGCTCGCCTGCGGCCTTTACGCCTTAAGCGTGAGCACCGCGCCGAAGGCGGTCGGGCCGCAATGGCTCGAGATGACGCCGCCAACCTGCGTCCAGGTAACGTCCTCAAAGCCCAGGTCGTGCGCATAGACTTCCATGTCGTCGCGCAGCTCCTGGGAAAGGCCCACCGAATACGCCAAGCCAATGTGCGAGTAATCAATATCGCCCTTGGCAACCATGTGGTCAATAAAGGCACGGGCGCATTTGAGCATGGAGCCGCGGAGCTTCTTGGTCGCCACGAACTTGCCACCCGTCACCTCAATGCAGGGCTTAATCTTGAGCAGATGAGCGCCCAGGAACGCGGCGTTAGACAAGCGACCGCCCGCCTTAAGGAAGGCAAGGTCGGTAGGAACAAAGCCCAGCAGCACGCGGTCCATGACGGAGTTCGTAAAAGCAAAAATCTCATCGACGGTGGCATCGGGGTGAGCCTCGATGTATTTGGCGGTCTCGACGGCAACGAGCGACTGGCCAACCGAAACAAAACGCGTGTCCATAGAGAAGACGTAGTCGCGGCCCTTAGCTGCAATCTTGGAGGACTGATGCGAGCAGGTCGTGGCCTCGGAATATGCGAGATGCAAAATGGTCGCGTCGGGCTGCTCGGCATGGATGCGGTCGTACACGTGAGCAAAATCCGCAGGCGCGCAGCCACTGGTCTTGGGCATCACGCCAAACTCGTTGCAGCGCGAATAAATCTCAAGCGGATCGATCGAGCCGTCTTCGACGGTCTCGTCACCAATCGTGACATGCATGGGCACGCGCACGATGCCATAGCGCTCGCAGAGCTCCGGCGTCACATCCGAACCAGACTCAACCACGATTACGTACTTGCCCATTATCATCACGACCCATCTCGACGTTGGTTATTTATTACGCGCGCACGCCCGTCGCCCAATTGAACAACGACTCCCAAGCACCAGAGAGACGCCGCCCTTCGCCACAACAAAGGACAGCGTCTCCCTGAAATACTCCGTGCTTGCATGAGATTCTACACGGTTTGGTAATGAGTGTTACTTACTCCGCAAACGGTAGCTATATGCGATAAACGGTAGCCACCAAGAAAGCCTGTGTATCCAAAACGCCATGGTCACTCACAATGCGGCTAGCGAGCCAGACGGTAAAACTCCATCGAGGCGTCGCCCTCGGCGCGCAACTGCATCGCCGGCGCCGCAGACGAATAGGTGCGGCTCGTAAGCGCAACCTCGCCGTCGTTGACAAATACCTCGAGCATCGTGGCATCCGAAAGGACTCGCAGGCAGTAAAGCTCGTCGAGCTCAACCGACCTCTTGTCGCGTCCATAGCCCTCATCGCCCATATCAAGTGTGAGCATTCCGTTGGCAAAGCACACGACAACGCCCTCACGAACTTCCAGCTCAATGGACTTCGTCCCCCGGCACGACACGACGGCATCAAACAGTCGACCAGGAGAGCCGACGGTCTCTCCGGCGGTCACCGAAACACGCTCCTTGCGCAGTTGCTCAACCTCGCGCGCGGGCCACTGACAGAGCTTACCGTCGCGCATATTCAGCACCCTCGGCACGGTAAGCGCGCACTGCCATCCGCGTTCCACCGTCGGGTTTTGAGCCGTTGCATCGGGGCAGCCGGCCCAACCGATCATAATCCGTCGACCGTCGGCATCTGCAAATGATTGAGGGGCATAGAAGTCAAGACCCGCATCGACCATCGGGGGCATACCCTGCCCGGCGATTTTAAAGCTAGGCGCCTCCCAATCGGCCTCAATACGAAACCACACGCACTGATGCGGGTTTTGGTAACGCCAACCATCGGCGGGCACGCCCTGCGGACAGCAAACGAGAATAAGCTCGCCATCAAGCTCAAACAGATCGGGGCACTCCCACATAAAACCGAACTTCTCGCCGAGCTCAATACGCGTCGCATATTTCCAGCACTCAAGATCGTGCGAGGTATAGACGAGCACGCAACCGCGGTCGTCTTTCGTACGAGCACCAAGAACCATATAGTAGATACCGTCGTGCTCCAGGATCTTGGGGTCGCGCACGTGCGTACTAATATCGTCGGGGTAATCGACCGGACCAACAGCTATGTGCTTCTCCCCCAATTTATCGGGGTTCTCGGTAACCATGTGAATCTGATTTTGGTCGCGCCCTGTCAGCACATAGTCATAATCATCGCGGTCAAAATGCTTGACGTTACCGGTATAGAAGTAGTGAATCTTGCCGTCGTGCATAAATGCAGACCCCGAATACGCACCGCTCGAGTCTAGATCTGAATCGGGGAATAGCGCGGGACCGCGGTTCTCGTACGTCACAAAGTCCTTCGTCGTCAGATGATTCCACAGCACCGGTCCGCCGTGCGCGGCATCAAACGGATCGTATTGGTGATAGATGTGGTATGTATCACCAACCTGCACCAAACCGTTGGGATCATTGAGCCAGCCAAGCTCGGGCTCCGCATGGAACAGAAGTCTATCGGAGTCAGCCGCGATGCGAGCCGCAGTCTCATCCTGCCCGGCACGCCACAGCTCGTAGTCCGAGCGCGTCACCTTATGTTTTTGATCGAACATTCAATCGTCCTTCTTGTAGAGGAGAAGGACGCCCGGCCCATGCGAGCCAAACGCCCTTCTCCAACAGGTCGACCCGTACATTACCTTGACGGATCTGGATTAGAAGCTGACATCAAAGCCGGCGCCTGCACCCTCTTCATCGGTGGTCGGAACGCCCTTTGCCTTGTTGTAGGCAAAGATCAGGATGATCGGGACGAAGAAAGCGATCAGATTGCCAGCCACATACCACACGAGGGTCTCGGGCGTGACGATGAGCAGGCCAAGTACGCCGGTCAGACCCTGGCCGATAGCGCGCACCTCAAAGAGCTTCACGAAGGCACCGCCGCAGCCTGCACCGATGCAAGCGCAGATGAACGGAATGATCGAGTAGCGCATGTTTGCAGCAAAGATAGCGGGCTCGGAGATTCCGACCAGCGTCGGGATAAAGGACGACATGCAGATGTTGCGCTCTTTGGAATGCTTCTTGTGAATGAGATACATGCCGATGGCGCCGCCGCCCTGGGCGATGATGGAAACGGACCAGATGGCCTGGATGTAGTTGAAGCCGGTCGTGGCAACGAGATTAGCCTCGATACCCTGAATGAACTGGTGCGTACCGGTAACGACGAGCGGCTGCAGGAACGCGGCAAAGACGAAGGCACCAAAGACGCCCATCCTGTTGTACAGGACATCGATTACGCCGGCAAGGACGTCGCCAATCAGGTTGCCGAGCGGGCCGAACACGGTGAACAGGGCGACGTTGGCAAGAATCAGGGTAACGGTCGGGACAAAGACGAACGAGACGACCTCGGGGATGTACTTCTGGGCAATCTTCTCGACCTTGGCCATGAACCAGGCGGTCAGGATTGCGGGGAACACGCCGCCCTGGAAAGCAACCATGGGAATGGAGAGCGGACCAAAGTTCCAATACTCAGCACCCGTCGGGTCCATAACGAACGCGTTGCGGTTCATAAGGCTCGGATGAACCATGACGATGCCGACGAGGATACCTAGGATCGGGTTGCCGCCAAAACGCTTGACCGCGCTGTACATCACCAGGACAGGCAGGTAATCGAAGGTGGTAGCGATAATGGCAAAGAAGCTTGCGAGGTTCTTGAGGAACTCGCTGTGGTCGGCAAGGCTGCCCTCCATGCCAAAGAGGCCGTTGGCAACGATCAGCGACTTAAGGCCGATGATGATAGCAGCGCCGACGAAAGCGGGAATGATGGGGATAAAGATGTCCGAGAATACCTTGAGGACCGAGAAGAACTTGCCCTTCTTGTCCGCCTCGGCGCCCTTGACCTCGGAAGCACTGATCTCCTTAACGCCCGTCAGAGCCATAAACTCATCATAGACCTTGTTTACGGTACCGGTACCGAAGATGATCATGAGCTGGCCGCTGTTGTACAGCACGCCCTTGACGCCATCGATGTTCTCGAGCTCGGCCTTGTTGTACTTGCTCGTATCCTTGAGCACCAGACGCAGACGCGTAACGCAATGCGTGGCACCCTCGATGTTATCCAGACCGCCGACGTTATCGACGACTTGCTGAGACACTACTTTGTAGTCCATGTTCCTCTCCATTCCCTTACGAAATCATAAGACGTTTTGTGGCCATTACAGAGATGCGATCGTTGCATTTGCGCACTTGACCGTACCGTCGGTGACCGTCAGCGCCACACCCTGGCCCTGCTTATTGCAGAAGCGAGCGTTAAGCGCAACATCATCGACAAAGATGGTCGCGATATCGTCGTCAACGACCAGGCGCACATGATGAGTGCCCTCGCCCTTAAAGAACAACGGACGCTCGAGGCCCATGTTGTTGACCTGGAACCACGGATACTGGGGGGCCGCCGTAAACTCGAGCTTGCCCACACGCAGGTTAGCGCGGAACTCATAGGCAAGACCAGACTCGGCGTCCTCGGCGAGCTTCACCGAGAAGCCGGCAGCGTCACCGGCGAGCTCGATGTCGGCGTCGAGCATATAGGTGGAACCGGCATCCGCAGCGAGCACCTGCTCGACCTTGCCCGACTCGCAGGAAAGCTCAAAGGCCTCGACTGCCTTAGCCTCGCCAAAGGCGCCAAGCATGCTGTCGGGGAGTTTGGTGCCAAGCGTTCCGTCGGCACGCTGAACGATCTCGAGGGGCATAAAGGTGCCACCCCACAGGTAAGAGCTGGGGTCGCCGCCCTCGTCACGCGTAGGAACCCAACCAAAGAGAACGCGGCGCTCGCCATCAAATGCGGTACGTGCGGCATAGTACGCGCGGCCATCGAAGGAATCGTCCGCAGGAGTAATCCAGGGACCGTTGATAGAGCGAGACATGCGGTAACGGGTCTTGTTGCCATCGCTGTACTCAGAGAACACCAGATACCACCAGTCGCCCATCTTAAAGAGATCAGGCATCTCAAACATGGTGTACAGGCCCGGATTCCACCAGTCGCCCTGGAACTCCCAGGTATCCAGGTCCTTGGAGGTGAACTTGACCAGACGACCGGTCATCAGACGCTTGTCCTCGCCCACACGCGTGCCGAGGATGAGCATGTACTCTTCGTTCTCCTCATCCCAAAGCACAAAGGGATCGCGCCAGTTGCGGTCATCGTAACCCTCTTGGGGCGGAAGCAGCGTCTCGGCGATGTTCTTCTCCCACTTGACGGCGTCGTCACTCGTTGCGTGAAGAAGAACCTGCTTCATCAAACGTGCGCGGACCTTATCGCGATTGCAACCAGTGTAGAGCGCATGGTACTTGTCGCCCACCTTAAACACCGTGCCGGCATAAACATACTGGTCGACTTCCTCGTCGCCGCCACGCTCAAGGCTCTCGCCAAAGTCTTTGTAATTGACGAAGTCCTTGGTCGTAGCGAGCGCCCAGCCAAACGGCTCTCCGAAAGGTCCGGGGTTACGCGTGTCACGCTGGTGATAGAGATAGAACGTGCCGTCCTCGCCGTACGGCATGATGTCGCCTACCCAAATTCCCTCAGGCTGGTAATACACCTTGTGCATCCGAGACTTCCTTTCCCGCAAGATACTAACTCGGTACAACTGCAAGATATGTCAATCGTTTTCATATGTCAAACGTTTTCACACCAATACGTCTTTTCGCAGTTCCAGTCGTCGGCAAACGGTTGACATATGCCGGCGAACGGTCATCAGAGGCGTTTGAGGAATTCTTTTGGCACGGGATGAACTACGCGGTTTTGCCCTCAATGAGTTCAACGGGGAGTTTGATATTCGATCCGGGCTTATCGCCGTTAATAAGAGCGATGATGGATTGCGCCGCGAGCTCTCCGATGCGATCGATATCTTGGCGTACGGTTGTTAAGTCAGGCATAAACGTCATGGTGCGGCGGGCACCATCCGCGCCCACGACCTTAATATCGTCCGGAGCGCTCAAGCCGCGTTGCTTCATCACGTTGAGACAGATGGCCGCCATCGTGTCGTCTCCCGCAAAGATGCCGTCAATATCGGGGTTCTCATCGAGGATCTTCGCAACGACCGCGCTCTTTTCGTCGTCGGACTTAACGAACTCGACCTCACGGACAAGCGCGGGCAAACCGGCCTGCTCCACAACATCGTGGTAGGCATCGGTACGCTTATTGGCAGGCATACGCATGCGGCTATTGTTGCGCAGGCACAAGATGCGCGAACACCCGTCATCGATCAGGCGACGCGTGGCAAGTTCGCCGATGCTATAGCTGTCGCTCGCAATCTGAACAGAGGCCTCGCCAAGGTCGCAGTCGATACCAACCAGACTCAAGCCCATCTCGGCATACGCCTCGGCACCGATATTAAGCGAGTTGACGATGACGCCATCAACCATATTGCGCCGAAGCATATCGATATAAGAACGCTCAAGATCAGGTCGATTGGCGCTATTGCACAGCAACATCTTAAAACCGTTTTCGGCCAGGGTACGCTCAACGGCTTGGACCGCTTGTGCATGAAACGGGCTGCTGACATAGGGAACGATCATACCGATTAGATTCAGGCGACCGTTGAGCATGGCACGGGCGATATCGTTGGGCGTATAGTTGATACGCTCCATCGCGGCATGGACCTTATCGCGGGTCTCTTGGCTAATATAGCCGCGATTATTAAGCACGCGAGATACCGTAGTAGGCGAAACCCCCGCCACCGCTGCAACTTCCTTGATGCCAGGCTTAGCAGAATCCTTAGAACGAGCACCCTCGCGAGCCATAGCACCCTCCCCTCATCAACATGTCATACGTTTACATACGAACAAAGCATACCCCAACAACAGTGGGAAGACGGTAACAGTACAAGTAAGTAAACGACTCATCCAAATAATTAGGAGAGTTCCGCCTAAAGGGTGACTACACAGGACCCCGCCGGGGCTGTTTGGGCTACCTCCCAAAATATTCCGCAGGACGCAAGAAGCCCTCGCCGCACGAAGTGCGCAGCGAGGGCTTCTTGCATGTCCGAGGACGTTTTGGGAGGTAGCCCAAACAGCCCCGGCGATCCTGCGGGAGTTAAACCCCTTTAGAACTTGTTGTGGAAGGTGCGCGAAATGACCTCGTCCTGCTGCTCCTTGGTAAGCGTGTGGAAGTTCACGGCGTAGCCGGAAACGCGAATGGTCAGCTGCGGGTACTTCTCGGGGTGAGCCTGAGCGTCGAGCAGCGTCTCACGGTTGAAGACGTTGATGTTCAGGTGGTGGCCACCCTTCTCGGCGTAAGCGTCGAGCATGTGGACCAGGTTATCGGCCTGAGTCTCGGAAACTTCAGAAACCTTCATAATGTGTCTCCTTCGATTGATAGGCGCCGGCCGAAACCGGCGCGCTAATCAGTAATCGTTATTGTTAGTATAGCACTAACAATAGTTACTCGCCCAGCTGATCAAGGTCGATATCGCCAAAGAACACCTGGTCCTCCTTGCCGAGCGCACCCGGGATGATGGAGAAGGTGTTGGAGATGCCGTCCTGAGCATCGCGGAACGGGAGCTTGGAAACCGAAGACAGCGAAGCGATGGCGCCGTGGCTATCGCGCTTGTGCATGGGGTTAGCACCCGGGGCGAACGGCTGGCCAGCCTTGCGGCCGTCGGGGGTGGAGCCGGTCTTCTTGCCGTACACGACGTTGGAGGTGATGGTCAGAACCGAGGTCGTGGGCACGGAGTTGCGGTAGGTGTCGTTCATGCGGATGTACTCCATGAACTGGTGCACAACGTCGTGAGCGATCTGGTCGACGCGGTCGTCGTCGTTACCGTACTTGGGGAACTCGCCCTCGGTCTCGAAGTCGACAATGATGCCGTTCTCGTCGCGGACGGGGTGGACCTTGGCGTACTTGATGGCGGACAGGGAGTCAGCCACGACGGAAAGGCCAGCAATGCCCGTAGCGAACCAGCGGTGCACATGCTTGTCGTGTAGAGCCATCTGGATGCGCTCGTAGCAATACTTGTCGTGCATGTAGTGAATGATGTTCAGCGAGTTGACGTACACGCCAGCGAGCCACTTCATCATGTCGTTGTACTTGGCCACGACGTCGTCGTAATCGAGCGTATCGCCCTCGACGGCGCGATACTTGGGGCCGACCTGCTTCTTGGAGACCTCGTCAACACCGCCGTTGAGTGCGTACAGCAGGCACTTGGCCAGGTTGGCGCGGGCGCCGAAGAACTGCATCTCCTTGCCGATGCGCATGGAGGACACGCAGCAGGCAATGCCGTAGTCGTCGCCGTGGTAGACGCGCATGAGGTCGTCGTTCTCGTACTGGATCGAGGAGCTGGCGACAGAAGTCTTGGCGCAGAACTTCTTGAAGTTCTCGGGCAGACGGGTCGACCACAGAACGGTCATGTTGGGCTCGGGGCTGGTGCCCATGTTCTCGAGCGTGTGCAGGTAGCGGTAGCTCATCTTGGTAACGAGCGTACGGCCGTCAACACCCATGCCGCCGATGGACTCGGTGACCCACTGCGGATCGCCGGTAAACAGGGCCTGGTACTCGGGGGTACGGGCAAACTTGACCATGCGGAGCTTCATGATGAAGTGATCCACGAACTCCTGGATCTGCTCCTCGGTGAAGGTACCGTTGGCAAGGTCGCGCTCAGCGTAGATGTCGATGAACGTGGAGGTACGGCCGATGGACATAGCGGCGCCGTTCTGCTCCTTGACGGAAGCGAGGTAGGCGAAGTACATCCACTGGATGGCCTCCTGCGTGTTGGTAGCAGGGTTGGAAATGTCGAAACCATAGGTCTCGGCCATCATCTTGAGCTCGCCGAGGGCGCGGATCTGCTCCTGCAGCTCCTCACGATCGCGGATGTTGTCGGCGGTCATGACCGTCGGGGTGGAAGCCTTCTGGGCCTCCTTGTCCTTGATCAGGTAGTCGACACCGTACAGGGCGACACGACGGTAGTCGCCGATGATGCGGCCGCGGCCATAGCCATCGGGCAGACCGGTGATGATGTGGGCCGAGCGGCAGGCGCGCATCTCGGGGGTGTAGACATCGAAGACGCCGGCGTTGTGAGTCTTGCGCTCGAAGGTGTAGCGCTCGACAACGTTCTCGTCGATCTTGTAGCCGTGCTGGCTGGCAGCCTGGCAAGCGATGCGGATACCGCCGTTGACGTGCAGCGCGCGCTTGAGCGGCTTGTCGGTCTGGAGGCCGACGATGGTCTCCATCTCGCGGTGGGCGTTATCGATGTAGCCAGCGGGGTGGCTCACGATACCTGTGACGGTCTTGGTGTCCATATCGAGGACGCCGCCCTGCTCGCGCTCCTTGAGCAGCAGGTCGAGAACCTCGCCCCACAGCTCCTTGGTACGCTCGGTCGGGCCGGCGAGGAACGACTCGTCGCCCTCGTAGGGGGTGTAGTTCTTCTGGATGAAGTCTCGGACGTCAACCTCTCCCGTCCAGATGCCTTCCTTGAAGCCTTCCCATGCCTCCTGCATTGTGTAACCACGCTCCTAGTTACGTGTAATGCGGCGCTCTCTCACACCGCTGCTTATTGAATTCTTGAATTATCGGCTTGCACTACCGGCTTCTTCCGTTCTTCACCACACGTTGGTACAGGGAAAAACGTTTGTCCACCTTGGAACTGCAACCCAAAACCCAAGATTTCACCCGTTTGAGAAGGATAACATAGCCACCCCCTTCATCAGGGCTGTTATATGTTTCTTTTTTTATACCATAAGGTTGTTTTTAACAAATCCGCAGGAAACGCTCCCACCATCAGCTACCGTTCACCGATTCGCTTGATATTTCCCCTTGCCTTTATACGTCCTTCACTCTAGCTGTTATGCCAGCTTTAGCAGAGTAAAGTGCCTCTGAGTAGGCTTTAGGACATGTCTAACGATCTGCCCCCAACTTTGCTGGTACCGACGGTGTACGGAGAGTTTTCTAGGCATGTCCCAAAATCTACCGCATAAGGTGTGCATACAGGGGTATCATCTTTCACCAAAAATAGTTTCTAGTGTTAGGGGTTTTCGGTGGAAGATACCGATTTCCATGAGCTTGGGCGTCAGCTCTTAACTGAGTTTGGCAGCATGCATCAGCGCATTTCGCGCTTTGCGGACAAAGCTCTCGGCGGCGAGATGGCTGTCATGCGCGCTCTCATGCTCGCCGGCGGTTCGCTTACGCCGAGCGAACTCGCCGATCGCGCTTGGGTCTCGAGCGCCCGCATCGCCAACATCCTGCGCGCCCTCGAGGGCAAGGGCTGGATCGAGCGCGAGCACTCAAAAACCGACCGTCGTCGCGTACACGTCACGGTGACCGACAAAGGCCGACAAGACCTCGAAATCAAACGTCGGGAATTCGAGGACCGCACCGCGGCCTTTCTCGAGCAGCTCGGCGAAACGGATACCCAAGAGATGGTGCGCCTTCTAAGGCGAGCCAACGAAATTATCGATCGCAATCACGAAAGGAGAGATGCCGAGTGAGGATTCTCAAGCTCTTTAAAAAGCATGTCCTGGCGCTGCTCACGGCTATCGTACTTATCGTAATCAGCTGCAACGCCGACCTAGCGCTGCCTACGTATATGAGTGACATCGTCGATGTGGGCGTGCAGCAAGGCGGCATCGCCTCGCCCGTGCCCGACACCATTCGCGCCGAATCGCTCGATGACCTCGAGCTCTTTATGGGCGCCAAGGACGCCAAAGCTGTGGATGCCGTGTTTAGCAAGGCGGACAACAACGGCATTCGAACGTACAAGGGCACCGAGGAGGAGCGCGCCGACGGCGGCAAGATTGCCGACATCATGAGCCTGCCCGAGACCGTCGTCCTTTCGCTCAGCCAGGGCATCGACGCCAGCTCCATGGGCGACATGATGGGCACGTCCAACGAAAAAGGCAACAGCGCCGCCCAGGCCATGCCCACCCCCGAGCAGATGGCGGCGATGACGCCCGAGCAACTCGCCGATATGCAGCAGAAAGCCGCAGCGGCGCAGAACATGCAAAAGCAGATTGATGCCGACGGCGGCAAGATCACCATGAAGAGCCTGCGTCTTGGCATTGAAGGTGGCCTGATTGATCAGGGCAAGCTCGTCGAAGGTGCCAACGAGATGGCGGACAAAATGGGCTCCATGTCGGGTTCCATCGTTACACAGCGCGCCGTGACCTACGTGCAGGACGAGTACAAGGCGCAGGGCATCGACCCCGCCGACGTACAGAACGCCTACCTGGGCCGCATGGCCACCACGATGTTTGGCCTGTGCCTGGTGTCGCTCGTCGCCACCATCCTGACCGGCGCCGTGGCTTCGCGCACCGCCTGTTCCATCGCCCGCGACCTGCGCCGCGAGACCTTCAACAAGGTCATGCACTTTTCGCCGGCCGAGGTGGGCAAGTTTAGCCAGGCCTCGCTCATCACCCGCTGCACCAACGACATTCAGCAGATCCAGATGGCAGCAACTCTGTTTATCCGCATGTGCCTCATGGCGCCTGTCATGGGTGTTGTCGCGGTCATGCGCGTCCTGGCCAACCACACCGGCCTGGAGTGGACCATCGCCGTGGCCATCATCGCGGTCTCGGCCGTCGTCGGCGTGCTCATGGGCCTTACCATGCCCAAGTTCAAAAAGATGCAGAGCTTTGTGGACCGCGTGAACCTCACCGCCCGCGAGCTGCTCGACGGTCTTATGCCCATCCGCTCGTTCAACCGCGAGGAGCATGAGCTCGAGCGTTTTGACAAGGCATCGCTCGATCTGATGACCACGCAGCTCTACACCAACCGAGCTATGAGCTTTATGATGCCGCTCATGATGCTCGTCATGAACTGCATCACCGTGCTTATCGTCTGGTTTGGCGCACAGGGTGTGTCCGACGGCGTGATGCAGGTCGGCAACATGATGGCGTTTATCTCCTATACCATGCAGATCGTCATGGCGTTTATGATCCTCACCATGGTTTCGGTTATCCTGCCCCGTGCCGAGGTCGCAGCCGAGCGCGTGGAAGAGGTCATCACTTGCCCCACGAGCATCAACGACCCCGCCTCGCCCAAACTGCCCGCGGCCAGCGCGCCGCACGGTGAGCTCACTTTCCGCGACGTGAGCTTCCAGTATCCCGATGCCCGCGCCGATGTCATTAGCGGCGTGAACTTCACCACGCACGCCGGTCAGATGCTCGGCATCATCGGCTCCACGGGCTCGGGCAAGTCCACGCTCGTGCAGCTGATTCCGCGCCTGTACGACGTCACGGGCGGCAGCATTTCGCTCGACGGCATCGACGTGCGTGACATGACCCTTTCCGAGCTGCGCCGCCGCATTGGTTACATCCCGCAGCAGGGTCGTCTATTCTCGGGCACCGTTGAGAGCAACCTCAAGTTTGCCGGCGACATGGTGAGCGACGAGGACATGCACCGGGCCGCGCGCATCGCCCAAGCCGAGGACTTTATCGCCGAGCGCGAGGACGGCTACGACTCCCCCATCAGCCAGGGCGGCTCCAATGTCTCGGGCGGTCAGCGCCAGCGCTTGGCCATCGCCCGCGCATTGGCCAAAAAGCCCGAGGTTGTGGTGTTCGATGACTCGTTTAGCGCCCTCGACTACAAGACCGACGCGCGCCTGCGCGAGGAACTGGCCAAAAACGTCACCGACGCGGCGCTCGTGGTCGTGGCCCAGCGCATCGCGACCATCATGCATGCCGACCAGATCATCGTGCTCGACGACGGCCACGTGGTGGGCACCGGCACGCACGAGGAGCTGCTGCACAACTGCCCGGCGTACCTGGAGATCGCACAGTCGCAGCTTTCCGCCGAGGAGCTGGGGCTTACCCAAGAAGAAATTGCAGCCGTCATGGAAGGAGGCGAGCGCTAATGGCAGACGAGACCAAGACTCAGATTCCCAAGCCCACCCGCCAGCGTGGTCCCATGGGCCGCATGGGCGGCATGCGTCGCGGCGAAAAGGCCAAGGACTTTAAGGGCACCATGAGGCAGCTGCTCGGCTATATCGGCCAGCACAAGATTGCCGTGTTTGCCGCCGTCGCTTTTGCCGTGTGCTCGGTCATCTTTAACATTGTGGGGCCAAAGGTACTTGGCCAGGTTACGACCAAGCTGTTCGAGGGCCTGGTTGCCAAGGTCAACGGTACCGGCGATGTCGACTTTGCCTGGATCGCCAAGACGCTCGGCTTTTTGCTCTGCCTGTATCTGGCAAGCTCTGTCTGCAGCCTCATCCAAGGCTGGCTTATGACCGGCGTCACGCAAAAGATTTGTTACCGTATGCGCAAGGAAATCGCCGCCAAGATCGCCGTCGTGCCGATGAGCTACTTCAACGGCCACAGCAAGGGCGACGTGCTCAGCCGCATCACCAACGACGTCGATACGCTGGGTCAGAGCCTCAACCAGTCCGTGACGCAGCTCATCACGTCAGTGACGCAGATTATCGGCGTGCTCGTCATGATGCTATCGATCAGCCTGCCACTTACCGGCGTCACCGTGCTCACGCTGCCGGCAGCCGCGATTATCTTGATGGTGATGATTCGCTTCTCACAGCCGTACTTCCGCGAGCAGCAGCAGGTTCTGGGCACCGTCAACGGCATTATCGAGGAGGATTTTGCCGGCCAGAACGTCATTCAGGTGTTCGACCGCGCCGAGGCCTCGATCGAGGAGTTCGACCGCCAAAACGACCGCCTCTTTATTAGCGGTTGGCGCTCGCAGTTCCTGTCGGGCCTGATGATGCCGCTTATGAGCTTGGTGGGCAACATGGGCTACGTGGGCGTCGTCGTGGTGGGCGCGCAGCTCGCGCTGACCGGCAATGCCACGCCTGGCGATATTCAGAGCTTTATCCAGTACGTTCGCAACTTTACGCAGCCCGTGCAGCAGCTGGGCAACGTGAGCAACACGATGCAGTCGATGGCCGCCGCCACCGAGCGCGTGTTTGAGTTCCTGGCCGCGCCCGAGGAGGAGCAGAAGGCCGACGCGCAGATCCCCGAGAAGCGCCCCGGCCACGTGGAGTTTGAGCATGTCAAGTTTGGCTACACGCCGGACAAGACCATCATCCACGACTTTAGCTGCGAGGCCGAGCCCGGTCAGACCATCGCCATCGTCGGCCCTACCGGCGCCGGCAAGACCACGCTCATCAAGCTGCTTCAGCGCTTCTATGACGTGGACGGCGGTTCGCTGCGTGTCGAGGGCATCGACGTGCGCGACTGGGACCGCGCGGCACTTCGCGGCGAGTTTGCCATGGTGCTGCAGGATACCTGGCTGTTTAACGGCACCATCCGCGAGAACATCCGCTACGGACGCCCCGATGCAAGCGATGCCGAGGTCGAGGCCGCTGCACGCGCCGCACGCTGCGATCACTTTATCCATACGCTCGCAGGCGGCTACGACTTTATGATCAACGAGGAAGGCACTAACCTGTCGCAGGGCCAACGCCAGCTCGTGACTATTGCCCGCGCCATTTTGGCCGACCGCCCGGCGCTGATTCTGGACGAGGCGACCTCTAACGTGGACACCCGAACCGAGGAGCTCATCCAACGCGCCATGGATGCGCTGATGCAGGGCCGCACGAGCTTTGTCATCGCGCATCGCCTGTCCACGATCCGCAACGCCGACGTAATCTTGGTGATTCGCGACGGCGACATCGTCGAGAAGGGCACACACGACGAGTTGCTCGCCCAGGGCGGCTTCTACGCCGACCTGTACAACTCGCAGTTCGACGAAGCGGCGTAAATTCGGCGGCAAACAACCGCAATACCCAAAAACGGGGGCGCAGGTTCATCCTGTGCCCCCGTTTTTCGTTCTGTGGCCTCGAACCGAGGTGGCGCGCGCAGACGTGGTGTAAGAGCGTCCCGAGGTCCGTCGCTGCAAGT
>NZ_QSBB01000034.1:0-18917 GCF_003465595.1 Collinsella sp. AF05-9 | reverse complement strand
CTTGCAGCGACGGACCTCGGGACGCTCTTACACCACGTCTGCGCGCGCCACCCTAATTTTTGAACAGATGTAGACTTCCGACACCCATGCGTAGCAAAATTGCTGTTACTAAATTGGTGACAGTACTCATATTTGGCATTTTTTGACCACAGGGGTTGCCAGCGCCGTGGTTTCGCCCTTTCTGCGCCGAAGCGATACACTGTTATCGTTTGATTTCTTCGCTCAAGGAGGATGCGCATGCCGTGCACAACGATTCTGGTTGGTAAGAATGCGAGCTACGACGGGTCGACGCTTGTCGCCCGCAACGAGGACTCGTCCAACGGGGTGTTTGAGCCCAAGCGTATGCGCGTGGTGCATCCCGACGAGCAGCCGCGCGTCTATACGAGCGTCCTGAGTCACCTGACCGTTGAACTGCCCGATAACCCCATGCGCTACACGAGCGTCCCCGATGTTGTCCCGGGCCACGGCATCTGGGCCGAGGCCGGTTTCAACGAGCTCAATGTGGGCATGTCCGCAACCGAGACGCTCACCACCAACGAGCGCGTTCGCGGCGCCGACCCGCTCGTCGACTACGTGCCCGCCAAGGGCAACGAGGACGAGGACGGCTATGTTCCGGCGCAGCCCGGCGGTCTGGGCGAGGAGGACATGGTGACCCTGGTGCTGCCATATGCCAAATCCGCCCGCGACGGCGTACGCATTCTGGGTGACCTGCTCGAGCGCTATGGCACCTACGAGAACAACGGCATCGCCTTTAGCGACGTGGACGAGATCTGGTGGCTCGAGACCATCGGCGGCCACCACTGGATCGCCAAGCGCGTGCCCGATGACGCCTATGTGACCATGCCCAACCAGCTGGGTATCGACAGCTTTGACCTGGATGACGCCGAGGGCGCCCAGGCCGACCACATGTGCTCCGCCGACCTGCGTGCCTGGATGGCCGAGTGGCATCTGGACCTGACGCTGGGCGTCGATGGCGACGGCCCGGCGACGGTCTTTAACCCGCGCGAGGCCTTTGGCTCGCACAGCGACAGCGACCATGTCTACAACACGCCGCGCGCGTGGTACATGCAGCGCTGCCTTAACCCCAGCGATGTGTGGGACGGCCCCGACGCCGACTACACGCCCGAGAGCGATGACATCCCCTGGAGCCGCGTGCCCGAGCGTAAGGTGACCATCGAGGACATCAAGTACGTACTCTCGAGCCACTACCAGGGCACGGAGTACGACTGCTACGGCAGCAAGGGCACGCCCGCCACGCGTGGCGCCTATCGCCCCATCGGCATCAACCGCAACAGCCAGCTCGCTGTGCTGCAGCTGCGCCCCTATGCGCATCCGGCCTACCGCGCCGTGCAGTGGATGGCCTTTGGCTCCAACTCGTTTAACGCGCTGGTTCCGCTGTACGCCAACGTCGAGACCATGCCCGAGTACTTTGCCGACACGCAGGCTCGCGTGACGTCCGAGAATTTCTATTGGGCCAACCGCCTGATCGGCGCGCTGGCCGACGTCCGCTTCCATGAGTGCGGCCGCGCAGTCGAGGATTATCAGGAGAAGGTCGGCGGCATGGGCCACAAGCAGATTCATGACGTCGACGCTGCCGTAGCCGTTCTGCCCGAGGCCGAGGTGCCTGCCGAGCTTGCACGCGCCAACGAGGAGTTTGCCGAGCTCGTGCGCGTGGAGACCGATGCCCTGTTGGGCAAGGTGCTCTACACCACGAGCTGCGCCATGAAGAACTCTTTCGCGATGAACGACAACGTGAGATAGGGATTTCCCGTCGATCGAATAGCGCTAAAACGCTTTGTCGCTTTCACTCAATCTTGGGTACAAGAACGCCAATGCAGTTGTTTGTGATTGGAGACAACCATGGTTATGAAACTCGATCAGCTTGTTAACGGCGCCATCAACGTGGGCTTTGGCGCTGCCGCCGTTGCTGTCGAAGGCGGCAAGAAGGTCCTCGACGACCTTAACACCAAAGGCGAGCAGGTCCGCAAGGACACCGCCACCCCCGATATCGCCCGCAGCGTGTCCGACATGTTCGAGCAGGCCGGCGGTACCATCTCCGATCTGACCGAGCGCTTGGGCATGCAGGGCGAGACCGCGGCCCAACGCGTGCTCGACGAGCTCATTCTGGCTCGCGTCCGCGTTATGACCGCGCCCGAGCGTACGGCCTTCCTGGCCCATGTGCGCGACATCGTCGATTCGGTCGAGGACAACGTGACCTCGGTGCCCGTCGAGTCCGTTGAGCCCGACGATGCGAAGGATACCGAAGAGGCCGAGTAGCAGCGCAGATGGCAGATTCCACCACCGATTACAACAATCTAGATCCCTTGGGTGACGAGGCGGCGGTTGTCGATGAGGTCGACGCCGCCGTCTCGGGCGCTCGCAAGAAGCCGCGCGCTGTCGATATGGTGCCAGAGGAGCCCGACGCGATGGCGCCGGACGAGGAATACCAGCTCACGCCGGCGGGTCGTCGCGAACGCATCGGGCAGATTGTTCGCCTGGTCAAAAAGTACCGTGTGTGGGATAACCTCACGCCGGTTCGTTTGCGCCGCCTGCTCGAGGAACTCGGCCCCATGTTCGTCAAGATGGGGCAGATTCTGGCCAACCGGTCCGAGATTCTGCCGCAACGCTTTTGCGACGAGCTGCGTCGTCTGCGCTCCGACGTGGAGCCGGTGCCGTACGAGGTCGTACTCAGTTGTCTGGAAGAAGAATACGGCCTGCGCCTGGGGGAGATGTTCGATGCGATCGACCCCAATCCGCTTGGTAGCGCATCGCTCGCGCAGGTGCACCGCGCTCGTCTGGTGACGGGCGAGGACGTGGCCGTCAAGGTGCAGCGCCCCGGTGCGCAGCAGGTTATGGCACAGGACATCGATATCATCCGCTCGGTGGTGCGTATCGTTTCCAAGTTCGTCAACACCGATCAATTTGTTGACCTGCACGGCGTAGTCGAGGAGTTGTGGACCTCGTTTCGCGAGGAGACCAACTTTTTGGCCGAGGCCAAAAACCTCAACGACTTCTACGAGTTCCATAAGAGCGTTCATGGCGTGACGTGTCCTAAATCCTATCTGGACCTGTGCACCGAGCACGTTGTGGTTATGGACTACGTCGACGGCATTTCGATCGCCGATCCTGAACGCTTGGTGGCCGAGGGCTATGACTTGGAAAAGATCGGTGCCGCAATCGTCGAGGACTACTCGACGCAGGTGCTCGACGACGGCTTTTTCCATGCCGACCCGCATGCGGGAAACATTATCCTCAAGGACGGCATTGTCTACTTTATTGACCTGGGCATGGTCGGGCGCATGTCGAGCCATGACCGCGGCATCGTCAAGGATATGATCTTTGCCGTGGCCGAGGGCGACGTGTCCAAGCTCAAGGATTCGCTCATGCGCTTTGCCGTGACGCGCGGCGACTCGGCCGAGCTCGACCATTCGGCCTTTTTGTCCGACTTGGACTTTATCGTCGCCGACTTTGCGGGTCTTGATCTTAAGGACCTGGATATCGGCGAGTTTTTGACCTCGCTGCTCAATCTGGCACGCAAAAATGACGTTGAGCTGCCGAGTGTGGTGACGATGTTCGCCCGTGGCATGGTGACGCTCGAGGGCCTGCTGACCGAGTACATGCCCAACGTCAACATGATCCAGATCATCCAGACGCACATCAAAAACGAGAAGAGCACCTATGTGCGCGTCCGCGAAATGGGGCGCGATCTTGCCGCGAGCAGCTATCGCGCAGCAAAAGGCTCGCTCGAGGCGGCCGAGTATCTGGGCCTGGCTTCGCGCATGCTCACGCGCGGCCAGCTTAAGGTGAACACGCAGATCATGAGCAGCGATAAGGCGCTGCGACAGCTGGGCGGAATTATCGACCGCATGTCGATGGCAATTGTGATCGCTGGTCTGTTTATCGGTTCGTCGGTGGTGTACTACGCGCGCATCGAGCCGGTTGTGTTTGGTATCCCGGTCATTGGCTTTATGGGCTACGTGAGCGCGCTGGTGCTGGCGCTTATGCTGGGCCGCAATATCTGGCTCAACAGTCACGGCGGCAAGCACTAGAGGCCGCGACCGTCACCGCATTTTCCTATCGCAAACAATAGCTTTTACCTTGGGCTTCGCCTGCGTGCGAGGCCCTTTTGCGTGATAACATTTTGACGGTAATAATCGATGGCCTAGATGGTGGTGCGGAGACGCACGAATGCGCGGTTTTCCTGCGCGTTTGGGAGAATCGGGGTGCAAGTCCCCGGCTGTACCAGTAACCGTAATTCCTCTTGGCTCGGGATGTTCGCGTCGCAGATCGGACGACGTGCCTGAGTCGTTAAGGTTAAGTCGGATCGCCTCCCATCTTGCATGCGGCTGCGGCGTATGCCGCCGGTGTGCATAGGGCTCTGGAGGGAAGGGGGACCCCGATGGGGGAACTCGGGCGCAACATGCGCGATGACGTGGGGCAGCCTCAAGGCAACGATCCAAGTACAGACAATGGGGGACAAATGGATATGTTTGAGGACGAGCGTGAGCGCGCCTCGTTGCATCGCCGTGGCGCGATTGCACGCGGTGTCGCTAAGCGCGGCCTGGTGGCATTCCTGGCCTTCGCGATGGCCTTTGGCACCACGCCGGCTCAGCTGTGGGCCGAGGGCGCCGAGGGCATTGCCGAGGCTGTGGCTCAGGCTGCGACGCCGGGCGAGGACGCAGCGCTTGCGGGCGGTGCTGCCGACGGTGTCGTTTCTGAAACCGGCTCTAACGCGAGCGATGCGTCGGTTAACGATGGCGCTTCGACGAATGCCGCAGATAGCAACGGCGTAGCGTCGGACGATTCTGTTGCAGCCGAGGCTTCTACTGCTTCGCCGGATTCATCCGAACAGAACGTCAAAAGTGTTGTAGCCGCTTCCGATGAGGCTGAATCTCAGCCTACCGAAGCCGCAGGCCAAGAGGTCGCGGCCACGTGCTCCGTCGTCGGCACCGACGCCGGGGGCGCCCAGCAGACCTGGGCCGCCGCGCAGCAGATCGCTCTGAAGGAGGGCTCGACCGCGGCCGACCTCTCCGAGCAGCTCTTCAAGCAGGCCGGCCTCAAAGCCGACTACGACCCCAACGGCTCCTGGGGCTGGGCGCTCAACTCGATCACGTCGCCCTTCGACGCGGGCCGCACGCTCGCCTACGACCCGGCGACCGGCGCGTACTGGCAGCTGTTCGTCAACGGCAGCGCCTCCGCGGTCGGCGCGGGCGGCTACACGCTCAAGGACGGCGACTCCGTCGTCTGGTGCTACTCGAAGTACGGCGACCCCGCACCCGCCAATCAGATTTCCGTTAGCTGCACCGTTATCGGCCAGGACACCTCGGGTGCTCAGCAGACATGGGCGCAGCCCACGACAGCTTTGGTGGAAGAGGGCGCGACCGCTGCTGATCTTTCCGAGCAGGCCTTTAAAAAGGCTGGCATTGGCGCCAAAACGGGGAAAGGCACGTACGGCTGGTATCTCGAGTCGCTGACTTCACCGTTCAACAAGACCGTGACGCTTTCGAGCGAGAAAGTTAACGAAAACACTTGGAAATGCTGGCAGTTCTTCGTTAACGGTCAGGCGGCCAATGTCGGCGCAGGCAATTACACACTCAAGGCCGGGGACAAGGTTACCTGGGTCTATGGCTTTGATGGAACCATGCCCGGCCAGGTTTCCGTTTCAATGGAGATCATCGGTAAGAAGGATGAGAAGGCGCAGCGCTGGACCGATCCTTCGACGCAGGTGTTTGTCGAGGGCACGACGATCAAGGACGCTTCCGCTGCCTACTTCGATGCCATTGGCATTGAGTCCAAGATGTACGACCAATTTGGTTATTGGGGTGTTCATAGTCTTGTCTCCCCGCTTGATGGCACCGAGCTGTCGGGTGCATGGTCGTTCTTTGTCAACGGCGTTCCCGGGCCTCAGCTCGATAGCGATTACGTGCTCAAGTCGGGCGACAAAATCGTCTGGGCTTACGCCCCTGGCGACACCGTTCCTAATCCCGATGAAGTCGTAGTCGATCCGAGCGCTTCGCGCCCGACCGATTGGAAAGCCGACTGGAGTGGCAATTCCAATGCGGTGGTCAAGAACGTGTCCACACCTACGGGCGCGCTGGTAAGCTCTTGGACGTTCGATTGGAGGGCCTACTCGGGCGCCACGTATCCCAATGCGAGCGAGCCTATTGTCGTGAACGGCAACGTTTACCTTGCCGTGAACAAGCGTTTGCTTAAGATCGACGCCGAGTCGGGCAAGGTGCTTGCCGAGTCGAACCTTCAGACTGCGATTGGCTACACCACGCGTCCGATTTATACGAAAGGCTTGGTCATCGTCCCGCTCGACGGCGGTGCGGTCCAGGCTCTGACGGCCGATACGCTGACGACGGTTTGGGTCACTGACTCTGTGAGCAAATCTGCCCAGTCAAATTCCCAGTTGACGGTCGATGGCAACTATCTCTACGTTGGCACCGTTGATGTCGACTATGGAACGAGTACGTACAATAACGGTCATCTGACGCGTATTAATATACTGACCGGCGCTGTTTCTTGGCAGCATGTTAATGCTGATGAGGGCTACTACTGGACGAGCGCTACAGTGGGCGACGGCTATATTCTGGTTCCGACGAGTGCAGGTACCGTTGAGATGCTGAGCAAGTCGACGGGTGATGTGCTCGGCAGCGTTTCGGTTGGTGCCATCGTCAACTCCAGCTGTGTACTGTCCAAAGACGGCAAGCATGCCTATGTGATCTCGCGTGACGGCAAGCTCCACGTGCTGGCACTGTCGGACGCAAACGCAAGGGCCTCTTCGCGCATTTCCGAAGAACGCGTCATCGATCTTGGTCTTACGGGTTGTGCCTGCATGCCCACGCTGTATGGCAATAAGCTGATTGTCGGTGGCGAGGTTTCTGGCGGTTCGGCGCTGGCGATTGTCGACCTTGATAATGACTTTGCTACGACGTTGGTTTCGTCTGCCGATGGCTCCGTGCTTCCTGCCGGTGGCATTAAGGGCGCACCGCTCGTGAGTGTCCAGGCGGATGACACGTACGTTTATTTCACTGTCAACTATGGTGCGACTTCCGACTATGTGAACTACACCTCGGGCGGTGGCGTGTATCGCTACAAGATGGGTGACGCACAGGCGACCGGTGCGTTTAGCGCAGCGGGACACAACAATTACTGTGACTCGCCGATTGCCTGCGATGCCAAGGGTAACCTCTACTACATCAACGATTCCGGCACGCTTTTCAAGCTGAGTGGTGGCGTTAAGGTCTCGTTTGAGACTGGCGAGGGTTCTAAGGTCGACTTCCAGACTACGGCCGACGGCAAGCTGGTCAAGCCGGCCGATCCGACGCGCGATGGCTACACTTTCGGCGGTTGGTTCACCGATGAGGCTTGCACGCAGGCGTATGACTTCAGTATGCCGGTGACGGCCGATCTGACGCTGTATGCCAAGTGGACCAAGAATGCTGTTAACCCTGGCGGCAATGGTGGTTCTGGCACTAATGGTGGCAACGGTGGCGCTGGCAACGGTTCCGGTGCTGGCACGGGCACGGGTTCCGGCTCCGGCACGAAGGGCCAGCAGGCCGGCGGCGCTATCGCCCCGGGTCATAAGCCGACGACCAAGACGACGGTGTCGACCAAGACCGAGACCAAGGACAACAAGTCCGACAAGAAGGACACCGATAAGTCCGATAAGAAGGACGAGAAGAAGTCTGACAAGAAGGACAACAAGTCCGACAAGAAGTCCGATTCCAAGTCCGATACGGGTGCTGCTTCCACGACCACTGCTAAGAAGTCCTCTGGTGCTTCCGAGCAGGAGACTGGCACCAACCCGCTCGCCATTGTTGGCGTTGCCGCCGGCGTCATCGGTCTCGCCATCGTCGGCGTGTTCGTGTTCACCAAACGTCGGTAGGTGAGGGCTGTGTCCAATAAATCCAAGGACGCTGACCCCAAGCAACCAGATTCCTCGTTCATTCAGTTCGACGAAGCAAAGCAACAGGGCGCCGCTTCGGCGGCGTCCGCCCCTCGTCGCAAGACGCTCCTCGGCGTCCTGACTGCCGCGTGCACCATTCTGATCGTCGTCTCGCTGGGTTTCGTCCATCCTTCCGAGAGCGGTGCCTGGTCCATCGACTGGATCATTCAGACCGTGACGGGGGAGAGCGTCGTCACCAAGGACACCAAGGTGTCTGGCTCGACTACGACTTCGGACGAGGCCAGTTCCAAGGATTCCAAGTCATCGAATGACGCAAAAGATGAGTCCAAGCATTCTGATGAGTCCAAGTCCAAGGACGATTCCGAGTCTTCAAACAAGGAATCGGACAAGAACTCGGATAACAAGAAGTCCGAGGACCAGGACGGCAAGAAGTCTGGCGATAAATCCGCTGCCCAAAATACGGGAGCCGGTGATACTTCCAATGCGTCTGGCGGTGGCCAGTCGTCTGATGGAGCCTCATCCTCTAATGGTGGAAACGCCTCCTCGGGCGGCCAGAGCGGCTCGCAGGAGTCCAGCTACGTAACAGTGACGGTTTCGGTCACATCGAGCGCTGTGGGCAATCCTGTGTCTTCTGGTGGCACCTTTACCTTTAACGAAGGCGCTACCGTCTATGATGCCCTGTGCGCGCTGGGCCTTTCCGTTAACGCACATGGCTCGTCGTACGGCACGTATGTCTCCGCGATTGGTGGTTTGGCCGAGAAGCAGTACGGTGGCACGAGCGGCTGGATGTACTCCGTCAACGGCACAACGCCCATGACGGCCTGCAGTAACTACGTTCTCTCCAATGGCGACAACGTGGTCTGGTATTACGTTACAGGCTAGAGGCCTCGACATAGCGTGCCAGACGGGCGGTTCGGACAAACATCCGGGCCGCTCGTTTTTCATGCGAATGGGATTGGGTCGCCGGGTCTCTCGGCAAACAAAAAACCGGTTGGAATGGGAATTCCAACCGGTTATACATTCAAGCAAATAGCGAATCGACTACGACCGTGCGCCCTCGAGGAAGAAGCGGCGGCTGAAGTAGTTGTACCAGGTGACGAGGAACGTGGCGATGGCCTTCATGGCCTGGTAGCCGATGCTCAAAAACGTGACGCCCACAAACATGTACAGGTCGTTGAGGCCCAGGCCGATCACCGACAGGATAGTGAAGATCGTGAACTCGCGCTTGCGGCTCATGCCCTCGCGATGGTCGAACACGTACTTCATGCTGAGCCAGTAGTTGACCACAACGGAGGTGGTAAACGAGACCGTGGTGCTCATCAAAAAGTCGAGGTGAAACAGCTCGACGAGCGCAATGAGCATACCCCAGTCGATGCCAAAGGAGATAAGGCCCACGACAGCGAACTTGAGGAACTGCTTGGTATGAGGTTGTGCCAGTGCCTTGCGCACGTAATCACATCCAATGCGTTGATAAATCGAGCAGAGGATACTTTAGAGCTTTTGCAAGGGAAACGTAAGGTCTTTGCCAAGAACTATACGAACTCGCCAAATTTTCAAGAGCTAATCCGCAAACGTTGAAAATTTGCCCGTAAACGAGCAAAACCCACGAACAACACAGCGCTCGACGCGCGTCATCCGTGGGCATCGTAAAGCTGTAAGGTTGCGAGTTACTTGGTCTCATCGCCTTCCAGGAAGATCTTTCGGGTCACAAAGTTGTAGACCATGACAAGCGCGGTGGCGCAGATCTTGGCGATATTGGCCTCGAGGCCCAGGCCGGCGTTGAGTGTCAACACGATACCGTCGTTGAGTGCCAGGCCGATCACGGACAGCACGACAAAGGTAATGAACTCGCGGCGGCGGCTTATGCCTTCCTTGTGCGCAAACACGTACTTCATGCTGGCGACGTAATTAAAGATGAGTGAGACGATAAAGCCGCTGGTGTTGGCGATTAGGATGTTGAGGCCCAGACCGTAGTGGAGCAGATTCATAATGCCAAAGTCGATGACCGTGGCAATGACGCCGACGACGCCAAACTTCATAATCTGCGCAAGGAGCTTTTGCATGGTACCTGCCTTAGGGTGGCGCTGGGGCGCCGTGGGGATGACAAACCCAGCAAGTTTAGCCAATCCCCGCGGGTGGAGCTAGGCGCGCTCCTCGATAGCACCGTTTCTATATGCATCGAGCAGTTGGCGTAGGTCCTGGATCTGGCTGCGGATCTTGGCGCCGGTATCGGTGTCGCTCACCATGCGGCGGCGGTCGGCCTCGTCAAAGCGGTTGGTCTCGCTTTCGATATCGATGTTGCGGGTGAGCGCCTCGGCAACGGTGGTAAAGGCCTGGTGCGACTTGAGGCGGCACCCTCGCGAGCTCGAGATAAGCGTGTAGCCGGCGATGCCCGTCTTGGGATGGTAAACGCGGCAGAATCCGCCATCGATGACCAGCAGCTTGCCCTCGGCGCGGATGGGCTGCTCGCCCTTGGTGGTTTTAACGGGCGTGTGGCCGTTGATGATGTGACCGGTCGGTGAGCATGCCATGGGCACGACGCCAAACTCGCGCATGATGTCATCGCAGACCGAGGGCGACTTGGTAAGCGTAAAGTACGGGTCCATCGGCTCGACCCAGGTGCTCTTATCGGCGATATAGGCGCGCTCAAAGGTACGCACCAGGCGTCCGCTGGCGGGTGAGTTAAAGCCAATCCACAGGTACCACATCCAGTCGAGGGCGTCGCGGTCGCCCACGCGCCAGGCGCGGCGGGCGATGTGGTCGCAAAAATCGAGATAATCGCGGCCAGCGTGCCAGGTGCCCAGGCAGTTCATGCTGCTAAAGGTGCCGTCTTCGTTGAGCGGCACGCAGCCATGGAACAGCAGGTTGCCGTTGGCGACCTTGTACATCGAGCCGTGGGAATAGAGGAAATCGATATGGCGATGCAGGTGATCGGCGGTGACAAACTCGGACACGAGCTTGTCGATGATGTGCTGCTCCTGAGACGTGAGCGTATAGGGGTCCGTCGGGTCGACGGTGGGGAAGTCGTTGGTCGTGAGCGGCCACACGCTGCCGTCGGCGAGCGTGACCGTGCCGGCGTCGTGATCGATCTTGTCGAGCAGCAGGCGGTCGGTCATATCGAACTCGGGGTGGCGCTGGATAATCTGGCCCTCGAGCTTAAAGAGCAGCACGTTGATGGCCTTGATCAGCGGGGTGATGGGCTCACCGGCGGTGTAGGTGGCATCGGCAAAGGCAACAAGCTCGCGCAGCGAGATGCCGTAGTCGTTCTCGAGGATCTCGTAATTGTCGTAGCGTAGGTTGTTGCGCAGCACCGTGGCGATGCAGGCGGGCTCACCGGCCGCAGCGCCCATCCACAGCAGGTCGTGGTTGCCCCACTGGATGTCGAGCGAATGGTAGGTGAGCAGGCGGTCCATAATCTTGGCCGCGCCGCCGCCGCGGTCGAAGATGTCGCCCACCAAGTGCAGGTGGTCGACGGCCAGGCGCTTGATGAGCGAGGCAAGCGACTCGATAAAGTCGTCAGCGCTGGCGGTCTCCAGTATGGACTCCACGATGCGCTCGTGATAGCGCACGCGATAGTTGTTCTCGTCCGGATGCGTGTGTAGCAGCTCGTCGATGATGTAGGCGTAATCGCGTGGGATGGCCTTACGCACCTTGGAGCGCGTATAGCGGCTCGAAAGCGAGCGGGCAACCATGATGAGCTGATCAAGCATCGTCTTGTACCAGGTGGGCGAGTCTTCGCGCTGGCTGCGGACCAGGTCGATCTTCTCGCGCGGATAGTAGATGAGCGTGCACAGCTCGCCCTTTTCGTCAAAGGTGAGCGTGTCGCCAAAGATCTCGTCGACATGCTCGCGCACGACGCCCGAGCAGTTGTTGAGGATGTGCATAAAGGCTTCGTACTCGCCATGCACGTCGCTCATAAAATGTTCGGTGCCCTTGGGCAGGTTGAGAATGGCCGAGAGATTGATGATCTCGGTAAACGCGGATTGCTCGGTGGGAAATTGTTTCGACAGCAGACGCAGATACTTGAAGTCTTGCGGATTGCGATCGAATGCGACCATGAAACACCTTCCGATGGGGTTGGTAAAACTGATAAACAGCGTCAAACGTTTATCAGTATGCGCCGCTTTTGTTTCGATTTTGCGCCGGCGGCTGAATTGTCGGCTGAACGGTTTGGTAAATCGATTTAGTTGAGGTAGATATGGCGGTTGAGTGGAGACGACAGAAGGTGTTTTCTCAGATGTTTATGCGTGGGGCCGGTGGAGACGATGGTGGTAAAGATGTTCGCTATTTTTGGTTCGATTTGGTAAATAGTGGACATATGTACCGTATGTAGGCTCACTGTGCGATAATTTGCGCAGCAATGAGTAAGGAGCCTCATATGAGTGATTTTGTCCTGACCTGTGAATCCGCCGCCGACCGAACCCGTGAGTTCTTTGCGTCGCGCAATATCCCTGTCGTGTGTTTTCATTACGAGATCGACGATGTTGTCTATACGGACGATCTGTATCAGTCGATTACGCCGGACGAGTTTTTTGCCCAGATTGCCGCAGGCGCCATGCCCAAGACGTCTCAGGTGAGCGTGGGCGAGTACGAGGAGTTTTGGGAGCCGTTTGTTGCCGAGGGTAAAGACGTGCTGCACCTGACGTTGTCGTCGGGTATTTCGGGCACGTATGGATCGGCCTGCGTTGCGGCGCAGATGCTCGCGGATCGCTATCCCCAGGGCGGCAAGGTGCGCGTCATCGATTCGCTGGCAGCGTCTTCGGGCTTTGGCCTGCTGGCGGAATGTGCCGCCGACGTGCGCGATAGCGGGGCTTCACTCGACGAGACGGCCGCCTGGATCGAGGAGCACAAACTCAACCTGCACCACTGGTTCTTCTCGACCGATCTGTCGAGCTACCTGCGCGGCGGTCGCATTTCGGCTGCGAGCGCAATCATCGGCACGGCGCTTAAGATTTGCCCACTTATGACGGTCGATTGCGAAGGTAAGCTGTCGCCACGTGAGAAGATTCGCACTAAGAAGCGCGCGATTTCCGAGATGGCTAAGACTATGATGGCACACGTGCAGGACGGTGCGGATTATTCGGGTAAGTGCATCATGTCGCACTCGGCGTGCCGCGAGGATGCCGAGGCAGTTGCGGCGCTGATTGAGGAACAGGTTCCGCAGCTTAAAGGCAAGATTGAGATTAATAACATCGGTACTCTGATTGGCTCGCATACCGGACCTGGTACGGTGGCGCTCTTCTTTATGGGCGACAAGCGCGTGGATTAATTTGCCCCATCACATCGCCGCATGATTGCTCAAACGAAAACGGCCCGCCTCACGTTTGTGGGGCGGGCCAAGATGTTTTGCTAGCGTTTCTTTCCGCGGAAGAAGAAGCCGTGCAGCGAGGGCTTGAGTCCACGGTTGGCGCGACGCTCCTCGATATGATCGTGGATCGAAGCAACGCGCTCGATGACTTCGTCGGGAATCGGCACGTCGGGATTCATGTTCTCGACCTGACTGACCTCGGCGGCGGCAACCTGGTCGATAATGGGTATATCGTCGTGCGAGATGACGGGCGTGGCGTCTTCCTTCATCTTGCGGTAGCGCTGCATCATGTCGGTCTGCAGCTGCTGGGCCGAAGGCGGCGTCCAAATGATGGCGTTGGCACCGGCGGCGATGGTTTCACGGATGCTCTCGGGCGTCTTGCCGCCCGGTGCGATGAGCGGCAGGTTGGGATAGTGCTCGCGCAGCTCGCGCAGGACCTGTGGCGTGTTCTTGCCGGCCGCGATGTTAAGAATCTTGGCGCCCGCGCGCACCTTTGCGTGAGCATCGTCGTCGCAACGTACGACCGTGGCGATGACGGGGATGTCGGCGATGTTGGTGATGTGCTCGACCATCTCGGCGGTGGCGGGGGAGTTGACCACACAGCCCGCCGCGCCCTGCATCTCGGAGACGGCTGCCATCTGAACGGAGCGCTTGCCGGTGGTGGTGCCACCGCCCACGCCTACGAAGACCGGGCACTCGGCGACGGTCAGCAGCGCCTGTGTAATGGCCGGCTGCGGCGTGAAGGGGTAAACGGCAAAGACGGCATCGGCATTGGAGTTGCGGATGACCGCGACGTCGGTGGTGTAGATGAGCGATTTGATACGACGGCCGAAGAGCGTGAAGCCGCTGGCCTCCTCAATCTCGTCAGGCATGCGAAGGGCCGCCTTGCGCAGGCGCCCGTCGATGGGCAGCGGCTCCATGGGAAGCAGTCCGTTGGGGGTCACGGCTACCTGGGGTTCGGTGAACTCGTCTGCGAGCTCGACCTCGGAGAAATCGACCGAGGCGACAATGTCCTCGTGAACCTCGGCGGGCACATCGATGGGGGCTTGGTCGTTTGCCGCGGCAGGCGTGTCGAAGGAGCTGGTGCCGACGAAGGCGTCGACGCGCTCATTTAGATCGTTGAGGGTATCCATGGAGGCTCGATTCTATGTGATGACGGCCGGCAGGGTGCCGGCAGCGTTGTGCTTGCTAAATCGTTTGATGAGTTGATTTTTCCCCGCCGCGTCCTCCGTTAGACCGAAGGGCGGCGAACGTGAAGGAGCTGTGGTGGCGGGGATCGAGGTGCTATCTTGAAAGTCCCGTTTAAAAGAGAGGTGACGCGGTATGGAATTTTCGGCAATGTTGGGCTCGATTGGCCTATGCGTGGGCGCAATCGTTGCCGCCGCGGTCATCTACTTTGTGGTCACGGCCATTAAGGGCAAAAGGGCCGAACGCAAGGAGCGCGCGATGCTTAAACAGCATCGCGACCAGCAGGACAAACGCGCACGGAGATAGCTTGTTGAGTTTTGGATCCGTACGCTAGCTGCGTTTTCGGATCAGGGCAATGTAGAAGCCCTCAAATTCGCGGCTGGGCGGAATGGTGAGCGTGCCGGGCAGGCCGTTGGCGATGGCCGATACCTGACCCGCGGCAATGGCCTCGGTCAGGGCGTTGGACTCGATGCGCGGCTTCTCGCCAGCTTCCTGGGCGCGGCGTGCCTCACTTTCGCTTGGCGTGCCGTCGAGGGGGATGAGCTCGCAGTCCATATGCTTGTCGAGGGCCTCTTGCAGGGCGTCCTCGTTTTCCTGCGGCAAGATCGAACAAGTCGAATAGACGAGCGTGCCGCCCGGTTTGAGGGCTCCCATGGCGCGGTCCAGAAGTGCTCGCTGCGAGCGGGCGCACTTGCTCAGCAACTGCTCGGTGAGGCCGCGCAGGCTCTTCTCGTTGCCGCTGACGACGGTGCCCGTGCCGGTGCAGGGAGCGTCGAGCAGGATACGGTCAAAGCGGAAGAACTCGTCGAGCTCGCGTGCGTCGATGCGCATGACGGGCACGTTTTTTGCGCCTTGGCGGTGGAGGTTGGCTTCGAGCTTCTCGGCGCGGGGAATGCTCATCTCGCAGGCGGTAAGGTGCGCCTGCCCCTGCGTGAGGGCGGCGATCTGCGTCGTCTTGCCGCCGGGGGCCGCGCACATGTCCAGGATGTCCTCGCCGGCCTGGGCGCCCAAGACCAACGGCGGCATCATGGACGACAGACTTTGCAAGTAGATCTTGCCGTCGCGGTAGATGTCGAGGTCCCACAGGTCGGAAACCTGGGCGTCGGGCAGGATGAAGGCATCTGGGTACCAAGCGACGGTTTGGTGGGCGATGCCGGCTGCGTCGAGCGCGGCGGCGATGTCCTCGGCGGTCGCCTTGAGCGTGTTGGTGCGCAGCGTGACCGGGCGTGTGGCCGCGGCGCCGAAGCCCCCGATCATGAGCTCGGCATCGGCAGGCGTATAGGCGCCGGCAACCGTGTCGACCATAAAGCGCGGCAGGTCGGCAGCGCAGGGGAGGGCGGCAAGCTGGTCGGAAAGCTCGGTGGCGGCAAACTGCCTGAGCTTGAGCTCGGCCTTGACCTGCTTTTTCTGCTTACGACGACGCGGCTTGGACATCCGTCTTTCCTTCCACCTAAATGATTATTCTGGGACGGGGATTAAAAAATCATTTAATGATCCCCGTCTCAAAAAGACTACTTTGCGTCGCCCGGGAATGATTTTTTAATCCCCGTCCCAGAATAATCATTCCCGGGCGCGTTGCTGTTGCCTAGTACTGGCTCTCGTGCTTGCTGAAGAAGTCGAAGCGCGGGGGTAGCGGCTTCACGCGGTGCTCGCCGGGCTTCTCGCCCAGGCTCTCCACAAACTCATCCGTGGAGGCGAAGATGTTATCCCAGCTAAAGAAGGCGACCGGGTCAACGTCGAAGTACTCGCAGATGAGCTCGCAGCCGGCAGGGACGATGCCGTGCATGAGCACGGTCGCCACGCGCAGCTCGGTAAAGGCGTCGACGAGGGCCTGCGTCATTGCGGCGTTTGCCGGCTCGCCCTCGAGCTTGTTGGCGGCCTTAGAGGCGTCGCTCCAGCGCTTGTTGGCGGCACGCAGGTAGTCGTCGCACACGGCGAGCGCGCGGTGCGTCTCGAACTTGTACATGGCTTGCTCAAAGGCGAGAGCTGCCTGCTCGGCGGCTTCGACCACGGTGTCAGAAGCGGCACCGGCGGGGATGCAGCCGTTGCGGTAGGGGCTCTCGTCGCCCTCCTTGATGGCGACGCCGTAGAAGCAGCTGCGGGCCAGGCGGTTGAAGACGCCGGTCAGCAGCGCGCTCTCCTTAAGGGCCGGATCGATAACGCGCTTGTCGTCGCAGGCACGCACCTCGTTGCCGTCCTTGTCCTTGCCGGTCACACGCGTGTCGTATGCCTTGGGGCTAAAGCTCACCGGCTTCTCGGACAGGCCGAGCGACAGCCAGTGCGCGCGCATCTGCTCGCAGGTGTAGTGGTTGAGCAGGTCGTCTGCCGGCGGGGGAGGGGTCTGCGAGGACGAGCTGGCCTTTTTGCCCATGTAGAGCAGGTGATAGCAGGCGCTGACGGTGCTCTGCGTAAGGTCCCAACCCAGGGCCTCCCACATGGCGGTTTGCGCGATGCAGTAGAAATAGATGTTGTCCTGACCGATGAACTGGTAGATCTGCGCGTCGTCCGAGCACCACCAGTCGCGCCAGTCGAGCGAGCTGTGCTGGTAGGTGGGCGCGGGGACCTGCGTGGAATCGGCGGCGGGCTCGCCCATGAGGGCGGCATCCTGGGCGGCGACGCCCTCGGTCACGCCGGCGGCCTTGGCATCGCGTGCGAGCACGGTGCGAGTGTAGCTGATGGGCGCCCACAGGCTCTCGGGCCAGCACCAGCAGGTGATGTCGGAGACGCCATCGACCTCGGGCACCGGAACGCCCCAGTCGATGTTGCCGGTGATGCGGAAGGGCACGAGTGCCTTGCCGCTGCGGAAGCGCACGCCACCGTTGGCGAGCACCGCGTGGGCGTCGTCGCGCTCCTTCCAGCTGGGGAAGGTGACGGTAAAGCTGCTCTTGTTGCCCTCGGGCTCCAACACGGTGTGCTCGGGAAGCTGGTCCTCGACGGCATCGAAGGCCTCGCGGAACTTGTTCTGGATGTAGAGCTGAGCCGGCAGCAGCCACTCCTCCATGGTCTTGGAGACCACGGAGCGAACCTGCGGGTTCTGGGCGAGCTTGGCGGTATAGGTCTTCATAAAGTCGAGGTAGGCCGGCAGATCAAAGTAGAGATTGTCGACCGGGCGCAGCTCGGGCACCTCGCCGGTGAGCTGGCTCTTGGGCGCGATGAGCTCCTCGGGCTCAAACTGGTGGCCCAGATCGCACTCGTCGGCATAAGCCTTCTCGGACTTGCAGCCCTGGATGGGGCAGCGGCCGATGACCTGGCGGCCGTTGAGGAACGTGCCGGCCTTGGCATCGTAGAACTGCAGCGTGGAGCGCTTGGAGATGGTGCCCTGCTCGTGCAGACGCTCGATAATCTCCGCGGTCACCTCGTTGTGAATCTGCGCAGCCGGCTCAAGGCCCGAGCCGCCGTAGATGTCACAGCTGATGTTGTAGTTGTTGAGGGTCGCGGCCTGGCGGGAGTGATTGGACTCGACATACTCGCCGATGGACTTATCGTAGCCTTCATTCTCCTTGAGCTTGCGGTAGCTCTCCATGATGGGGGAGCCGTAGCAGTCGGTGCCAGAGGTGAAGATGACATTCTCGCGGCCCAGGCGGTCGCGCAGGAAGCGGGCGAAGAAGTCGGCCGGGACAAAGACGCCGCCGACGTGGCCAAAGTGCAGACCCTTGTTGCCGTAGGGCTCGCCGGCGGTAACGATGGCGCGGCGCGGCCAGCTGGGACGGTCGTTCATGGAGTATTTGGATGCCATGGGACTCCTTCGCATATAGGTAAGAGCGCGGCCGGGCACGGGGTTCGGCGGCGCGGTGGTCAATTCGTGCATATCGTTCGACATTATCGCACATGCGGGCGGGTGCGTGGCAGGGGCGCTATCCTAAGATGCTATGAATGAGATTTCCAACATACATGCGTTTGAGGACGAGGATTTTCTACACGCTTGCTTCGTGTGGGGGATGGCCGTGATCGCGGTGTTTGCCGTGTGCCTGGTGCCGGTGTTTATGCTGCTGGGCGGGCCTGCGGACTTGGACGCGGCTGAGGCGGGCGGCTGGACCACCGTCGTGGGCTGGATGGTCGGTGTGGCTGCGGTTTCTGCAGCGTCGTTTGCCGTGCACGAGCTGGTGCATGCGGTGTTTTTTAAGCTGCTGGCGCCTGCGGGCGCGCATGTGACCTTTGGCGCGAATCGTGAGACGGCGATGATCTATGCCTGCGCCGAGGGCGTTGTGTATTCGCGTCGGCGGTACATGGCCATTTGCCTGGCGCCCACGGTTGTTTTGACGGTGGCGTTTGCCCTGGGGTTTGCGTTCTCGGGCTATCCGCTGCTGTGCTACCTGGCGGCTGGTCTGCACTTGTCGGGCTGCGTGGGCGATTGGTATTACGTGCGGACCATCCTGCGCGACCGCCGCATTGTCGCCTGCGAGGATACGTCCTTTGGCGTGCGATTTTTCGCAAGGTAGTCTTTTTGGGATGATTTTTCTGGGACGTGTCTCTATGGTTTTGTCAACCGCGTGCTTCGCGCCATTTCGG